>JASLBD010000394.1 GCA_030146745.1 Allosphingosinicella sp.
GCGCTCGACGTGGGCAGCGGAGCGATTCGCGCACTCACCGACCGGCGCGGACCCGATGCGGAGCCGGCCGTCTCCCCCGACGGCCGCCTTATCGCCTATACCGGCTTCGACGACAGGCGGCTCGGTTATCAGAACAGCGCCCTCTACGTGATGGACCGCGACGGCACCGGCTCGCGCCTGCTCACCGGCTCCCTGGACCGGAGCGTCGAGTCCCCGGTGTGGGCGGCCGACGGCCGCTCGATCTACGTCGCCTATGACGAGCGCGGCGGCCGCAAGGTGGCTCGGGTCGGCCTCGACGGCTCGGTGCGCACCGTCGCCGAAGGGCTGAGCGGCGCGAGCCTCGACCGACCCTATACCGGCGGCGGCTTCAGCGTCTCGCGCGACGGCGCCGTCGCCGCGCCGAGCGGGAGCGCCCAAAGGCCGCCCGACGTCGCCCTCTACCGCGGCGGCGCCAGGCGGCAGCTGACCCGGCTCAACGCGGAATTGCTCGATTCCAAAAGGCTCGGCGAGGTCCGTCAACTCACGGCGACCAGCTTCGACAATCGCCGGATCGACTCCTGGCTGACCCTCCCGCCGGGCTGGAGCGAGGGCCGGCGGGTGTCCCTGATCCTGGAGATACACGGCGGCCCCTTCGCCGCCTACGGCCCACATTTCTCGACCGACAACCAGCTCTACGCCGCCGCGGGCTATGCGGTGCTGTCGGTCAACCCGCGCGGCTCGACCTCCTACGGAGAGGAGTTCGCCAACCTCATCCATCACGCTTATCCCGGCCGCGACTATGACGATCTGATGGCCGCGGTCGATGCCGCGATCGCCGGCGGATATGCGGACCCGGACCGTCTCTTCGTCACCGGCGGCTCGGGCGGCGGAGTGCTCACCGCCTGGATCGTCGGCAAGACCGACCGCTTCAAGGCCGCGGCCACCCAGAAGCCGGTGATCGACTGGGCGAGCTTCGCGCTCACCGCCGACAATCCCGCTTTCTTCTCGCGCTACTGGTTCGGCCAATATCCGTGGGAGAATCACGAGGCCTTCTGGGCGCGCTCGCCGCTGTCTCTGGTGGGGAATGTGAAGACCCCCACGCTGGTCGTCGTCGGGAGCCAGGATTACCGGACTCCGGTGAGCGAGGCCGAGCAATATTATACGGCGCTTCAGCTGAGGGGCGTTCCGACCGCCCTGGTCAAGGTGCCGGGCGCCAGCCATGGCGGCATCGCCGCACGGCCGTCGCAGGCGGGAGCCAAGGCGGCCGCGATCCTGGCCTGGTTCGAGAAATACAAGGACGGCGCGCCGGCGAATTGATCGTCATGCCGGCGAAGGCTGGCATCCCGGCGGGTGAAAGGCGCAGCACTTCACCCCACGGGGCCCCGCCTTCGCTGGGGCGACGGACCTATGCCGCCCGCCTAACCCCCGTGTCGGAAAGCCAGGACCGCGCCTGGCGCTGGGCTTCGGCGATCTCGCGCGCGGTCATCTCCTCGGAGATTTCGGCCCGGCATTCCTGGCCGCGCTCGCTTCCGTTCAGGGCGGCGAGGTTGAACCATTTATGCGCTTCGATCAGGTCGACCTCGAGACCGTGGGTCCCCGTAGAATAGGCGACTCCGAGCTCGTAGAGCGCGTCCGGATCGCCCCCGGCGGCTTCGGCTAGGCGGCTTTCGATCAGGAAAGTCGCGGTTTTCAGGCTGTTCCCCATTTGACATGCCCCTTGTTGTTTATCGCGTGTCGGGGACAGGTTTGCGCAGGCGATCACCAACAAATGGTTAACGGCACGGATACCAAGATTTTCAGCGTGTCACCGCCGTCATTGCGCGGAGCGGAGCGACGAAGCAATCCGGCGGGCCTGGGAGGCCGAACTGGATTGCTTCGCCTCGCAGGCAATGACGGAGGGCTCAGGAAGGCTCGACCGCCAGATTGTCGATCAGCCGCGTCCGGCCGATCCGCGCCGCCGCCAGCAGCCGCGCCGGCCGCTCCACCGCCGTCACCGGCGCCAGCGTCTCCGCATCGCACAGCTCGACATAGTCGATCGGGTCGAAGCCGGCCTTCGCGAGGCGCTCCCGCGCCGTCGCCAAGGCCTGGAGCACGTCGCCGCCGCGCTGGATCGCCGCCGCCGCCTCGCCCAGCGCCCGCGGCAGGGCCCGGGCCGCCTGGCGCTCCTCGTCGGTCAGATAGGTATTGCGGGACGAAAGGGCGAGGCCGTCGGCGTCGCGTTGGGTCGGGACTCCGACGATCTCGACGTCGAGACCCTGGTCCCTGACCATCTGGCGGATGATTGCGAGCTGCTGGTAATCCTTCTCGCCGAACAGGGCGACGTCGGGGCGGACCTGCTCGAACAGCCGCGACACCACCGTCACGACCCCGTCGAAATGGCCGGGGCGGGCGGCGCCGTCGAGGCCCTCGCCGAGGCTTCCGGCGCGAACATCGGTGGCGAAGCCCTGAGGATACATGGTCCCGGCATCCGGCGACCACAGGATCGCGCAGCCTTCGTCCTCCAGCATCTTGGCGTCGGTCGCCTCGCGGCGGGGGTAGCTCGAAAGATCCTCGTGGGCCGCGAACTGGGTCGGGTTGACGAAGATCGAGGCGACGACATGGTGTGCGCGCCGCCGCCCTTCCGCCACCAGGGCCATGTGGCCGGCATGGAGCGCGCCCATGGTCGGAACGAAGGCGAGTCTTCCCCCTTCCGCCCGCAGGGCCGCCACCGCCTCGTGCAGCGTTTCGATGTCACGGACCGTTTGCACCCCGTTCCCGCCTCCGATATCAGCTTGGGCGACGCCCTTGCGGGGGGCGGCTTGCAGAATCAAGGCCAAGAGAATCAAGGGTAGCAGATGGCGTCGCCGCATTTCATCGTTTTCGCCAATGAGAAGGGCGGCACCGGCAAATCGACCACCGCCGTCCACAGCGCGGTCGCTTTGGCCGCGGCCGGGCGCCGGGTGGCGGCGCTCGACCTCGACACCCGCCAGCGCACGCTCGGCCGCTATCTCGACAACAGGGCGGAGACCGTGAAGCGGCTCGGCACCGACCTCGTCATGCCCGCCTACGAGACGTTCGATCCCGACAAAAGCGAGACCATCGAGGCCCAGATGGAGCGCATCTCCGCCGACGTCGAGATCGTCGTCGTCGACACGCCCGGCCGCGACGACCCCCACGCCCGCGCCGCGATGATCCGCGCCGACACCCTGGTCACTCCGATCAACGACAGCTTCGTCGATCTCGACCTGATCGGCCAGGTCGACGCCGAGACCTATCGGGTCCGCCGCCCGAGCTTCTACGCCGAGCTGGTCTGGAACAGCCGCACCCAGCGCGCCAAGACCCACGGCGCCAGCGTCGACTGGGTCGTGCTCAGGAACCGCATGCAGCATATCGAGGCCCGCAACATGCGCCGGGTCGGCGAGGCGCTTGGCGAGTTGTCGCGCCGGGTCGGCTTCCGGGTCATCCCGGGCCTGGGCGAGCGCGTCATCTACCGCGAGCTTTTTCCCAAGGGCCTGACCCTGCTCGATCTGCCCCATCTCGGCGAGGTCGGAATCGCCCATATCGCCGCCCGCCAGGAATTGCGCGAGATGATCGCCGGCTTCGCCCTTCCCCAGCCGGGCGAGTCGGCCGCTCCGCGCACGGCCGCGCTCGCCGGCTAGCGGCATGGGCGTCCTCATCCTGCTCGCCGCGGGCGGCCTGCTCTGGGCGTTCGCCACCGGCCGGCTCAGGGGCTTCACTTATGAGGACGGGATCGCCGCCGCCCTTTTCCTGCTCGGGCTCAGCCTGTTCACCAAGGGCAGGCTCGTGCTCGGAGCGGTTTTGATGGCGGGCGCCCTGCTCTGGGCCGCCTGGCGCCGCTCGCGCCCCTCGGCTCGGCCGATGCCGGTGGCCGACGCCCGGCGGCTGCTCGGAGTCGGCGAGGGCGCGACCCTCCAGGAGATACGCGACGCCCACCGCCGGCTGATCGCAAAGGTCCATCCCGACATCGGCGGCTCGGCCGAGCTCGCCAACCGGGTCAATGCCGCCCGCGACACG
>JASLBD010000419.1 GCA_030146745.1 Allosphingosinicella sp.
GAGCGGGATCACGCCGAAGATGAAGGCCAGGCTCGTCATCAGGATAGGTCTCAGACGGGATTTGGAAGCGTGAACGGCGGCCTCGTAGGGCGTCATCCCATGCTCTTCCTCTGCCTGGCGAGCGAACTCCACGATCAGGATCGCATTCTTCGCCGCCAGCGCGACGAGCACGATGAGACCGATCTGCGTGAGGATATTGTTGTCCATCCCCCTCAGAAGGACTCCGGCGAGCGCGGCCAGAATGCACATCGGAACGATCAGGATCACCGCCAGCGGCAGGGTCAGGGCCTCGTACTGGGCGGCCAGCACCAGGAAGACGAAGACCACCGCCAGAAGGAAGATGATCGTCGAGCTGCTTCCCGCCGACTGCTCCTGATAGGCAAGGCCGGTCCACTCGTAGCTCATGCCCTGCGGAAGCGCCTGGTCGGCCAGCTCGCCCATCACGCGCAGGGCGTCGCCCGAGGAAACGCCCGGCGCCGCCTGGCCCTGGAGCTCGACCGCCGGGAACAGATTGTAGCGCACCACCCGCGAGGGGCCGCTGTCGTTGCGAAGCGTCGCGATCGACGACAAGGGCACCATTGCGCCGGTCGCCGAGCGCACCTGCAGCCGCCCGACGTCGGACAGGTCGTCGCGCGCCGTCGGCTCGGCCTGGGCGGTGACCCGGAAGGTTCGGCCGAGCAGGTTGAAGTCGTTGACGTAGGTCGAGCCCAGATAGGTGCCGAGCGCCTCGTAGACCTGCGCCGGCTGAACTCCGAGGAGCTGCGCCCGGTCCCGGTCCACGTCCGCCTGCACGCGCGGGGAGCCGGTGTTGAACAGGGAGAAGACCTGCGTCACCTCCGGTTTCTGGGCGGCCGCCCCCATCATCGCGAAGGTCGCGCCTTCCAGCGCCTGGTAGCCCGCGCCGGTGCGGTCCTGGATCATCATCGTGAAGCCGTTGCCGGTGCCGAGACCCGGCACGGCCGGCGGCGCGATGATGAAGACATTGGCTTCCTCGATGGCGCCGCCCAGAGCCATGGTCAGGGTCTTGGACAATTCGTCGGCGGAAAGTCCGTTGCCGCTGCGGTCGGCCCAGTCGCTGAGCTTGATGAACATCGTGCCGGCATTGGACGATTGCGAGAAGCTCGCCCCGTCGAGCCCGGCGAAATGGGCCGCGTCGACCACGCCGTGGGTCTTGCGGACGATCCGGTAGGCCCGGTCGAGCACTTCGCTGGTCCGCTCGAGCGACGAGCCGGGCGGCAGCTGGACCACTCCGATCAGCACGCCCTGGTCCTGCTCGGGAATGAAGCCGGTAGGGGTCGAGGTGAGGGTCACCCCGGTCAGCGCCAGGAAGCCCGCATAGATGGCGAGCATGATCGCCGACTTCCTCACCGCTCGAGCGGTGAATCGCCCGTAGCGGTCGGACAGCCAGTCGAAGCCGGCGTTGAACCTGGCCCCTGCCCAGCGCAGCGGCCGGGTGAATCGGTTCCCCGCCCCTTCCTGCTCGCGATGCGGCTTGAGGAGCAGGGCCGCCATCGCCGGCGACAACGTTAGCGAGACGATGAGCGAGATGACCGACGCGGCGGCGATCGTCACCGCGAACTGCCGGTAGAAGATGCCCGGAATGCCCGAGACGAAGGCGGTCGGGATGAAGACCGCGGTCAGCACCAGCCCGATCGCGATGAGCGCGCCCGACACCTCGCGCATGGTCCGGTGCGCGGCCTCGCGCGGAGTCAGCCCGTTGCGGATATGCTTCTCGACCGCCTCAACCACCACGATGGCGTCGTCGACCACGATTCCCACCGCCAGAACGAGCGCGAAGAGGGAGAGCGAGTTGATCGAGAAGCCGAGCGCGAGCTGGATCGCGAAGGTTCCGATCAGGGCGACCGGAATTGCGAGGATCGGGATGATCGCCGCCCGCCAGGTCTGGAGGAAGATCAGGACGACCAGGACGACGAGGACGATCGCCTCGATCAGCGTCTCCTGCACGCCCCCTACGGAGGCGGCGACATATTCGGTCGGATTGTAGGGGATCGAAGCTTCGATGCCCGGCGGAAAGGTCTTCGACGCTTCCTCGACCTCGCCCAGCACCAGCTCGGCCGCGTCGAGCGCGTTCGAGCCCGGCTGCTGGATGATCGCCAGCGCGACTCCCCGCTTGCCGCTGAACGATCCCTCAATGCCATATTCCTGGCTTCCGAGCTCGACCCGCGCGACGTCCCTGACCCGGGTGATCGCGCCGCTCGAGTCGGTCTTGATGACCACGTCGGCGAATTGCGCCGGGTCGTTCAGCCGCCCCTGAACCTCGATCGGGAGCTGAAAGGCGGGGTTGCCGTTCGCATAAGGCGGCTCGCCGAGAGCGCCGCCGGCGACCTGCACGTTCTGGGTGCGCAGCGCGGTGACGATCTCGCCCGCGGTAAGGTTGCGCGCCGCGGCCCGGTCCGGGTCGATCCAGATCCGCATCGCGTAATTGCCGCCGCCGAACACCTGCACTCCGCCCACGCCTTCGAGGCGGAGCAACCGATCGCGGAGGTTCGTATTGGCGAAATTGCCTATGTAGTCGACGTCGAGGTTCGGATCGGTCGAGGTCAGGGCGACGATCATCAGGAAGCCGGTCGACGCCTTGTTCACAGTCACGCCGATCTGGCGCACCTGCTCGGGCAGGCGCGGCTCGGCCAGCGCGACGCGGTTCTGGACCAGCACCTGAGCGGCATCGAGGTTGGTGCCCGGCTCGAACGTGACCGTGATCCCGGCCGCGCCGTTGGTCGAGGAGGAGGACATGTAGAGCATGCCCTCGACCCCGTTCACCTCCTGCTCGATCGGCGCCGCCACCGTCTCGGCCATCGTCTCGGCCGACGCGCCCGGATAGGCGGTGTTGATGGTGATCGTCGGCGGCGCGATCTCGGGGTATTGCGAGAGCGAGAGCTGCGGATAGGCGAAGGCGCCGATCAAGGTGATGAAGATGGCGATCACCGCGGCGAAGATCGGCCTTTCGATGAAGAAGCGGGAAATGTTCATCTGCTTTTTCGCTTCGCCTTTTAGAGGGCGCCGGACCGCGTCGCGATCGACGACGGGGGCGAGGCGGGAGCGGCAGGCAAGGGCTCGGGCCCCCCTCCGGGCGCGATCCGGCCGGGCTTGGGAACGACCTTCTGGCCGGGCCTGGCGCGCTGGATGCCGTTGATGATCACCCGGTCCTGCGGCGTGATTCCGCTGCGCACGACCCGCAGGTTGCCGAGCAGCGGCCCCAGCGCCACCGGCCGGGCCAGCACCAGCCCCTGCGGGCTCACGACATAGACGACCCTGCGCGCCGCATCGGTGACGATCGCGGTGTCGGGCACCAGCATCGCCCGGTAAGGCTGCGAGGAGGCGAGCCGCGCGTGGCCGAACATCCCGGGCTTGAGGAAGCCGGCGGGATTTGCGACCACCGCCCGGGCCCGCACCGTGCCGGCGCCGGTGTTCACCACCGTATCGACGAAATCGAGAGCTCCGGCATGGACGTAGGTCGCCTCGTCCTGGAGCCGGATCCGGATCGGCGTGCCGGCGCGGGCGCCCGAATTCTGGCGCTGATATTTGAGCAGAAGGGCTTCCGATCCTTCGAACGCGAAGTGGAGCGGGCTGGTCGAGACGATGGTGGTGAGAACCGTCTGGTCGGCCGAGACGCTGTTGCCCGGATCGACGAGGCGCTCGGACACGCGGCCGGAGATCGGCGCCGTCACCCGGGTGAAGCCGACGTTGAGCTGCTGGGTCCTAATCGCGGCCCGGGCCGCGGCGACGTCGGCCTCGCCGGCGCGGACGGCGGCCTGGCGCTGCTCGACCTCCTCGGTGCTCGCCGCCTGCTGCGCCGCCAGGGTCCGTGAACGGGCGAGCTCGGTGCGGGCGTTGGCCAGCGTCGCCTGGGCCCGGGCGAGCTGGGCCTGCGCCTGGGCGAGCGCGGCCTGGGACTGCCTGGGATCGATCGTGAAGAGCAGCTGCCCGGCGCGGACATATTGTCCGTCCTGGAAATGCACCGCCTGGAGGAACCCGGTGGCCCGAGGCTTTACCTCGACGCTCTGGATCGCCTCGAACCGGCCGACGAAATCGTCCCAGTCGACCACCTCCTGGACGAGCGGCGTGGCGACCGTCACCGGCATGGCCGGCGGCGGGCCCTCCTGCCCCTCGGCGTCGCCGCAACCGGCGAGCGAGAGCGCGAGGAGGAACGGAAGCAAGCCGCGCAGAGCGGCGGATCTCATGGCGGGCATCTTCGAACTTTCGGGCGGGTTCATCGGCTGGGCGTCCGCTCCTCGGCTGCCCGGCGGGAGGGGACCTAAGAGGGTGTTCAGGCTATGTCAACGGCTGTAGACATAAAAGTCTACACTTGTTGACAAAGCATCCGTTCCGGACGATTCGCCGGAAGACCGAGGAGAGCCAGAATGCCCGCCCGCGCGAAATGCGCCGCTTCCACCCGCGACACGATGCTCGCCTCGGCACGCCGCCGATTCCTTGGGGAGAGCTACGAGAATGTCGGTCTGCGCGACATCGCCCGCGACGTCGGGGTCGACGTCGCCCTGGTCGGCCGTTATTTCGGATCGAAGGAGAATCTCTTCCACGAGGTCCTGCGCGGGATGCGCTGCGACTGGCTCGACTCGGACATCGGCGCCGAGGAGCTCCCCGCCTTCCTGGCCTCGATGGTCCTTCGCAAGGAGGAAGCGGAAGACCGCGAGGATCTCGACCGCCTCCTGATCATCCTCCGTTCGGCCTCCTCGCCGAAAGCCTCCGAGCTGGTCAGGACCGCCTTCCGGGAAGACGTGATCGAGCCGGTCGCCCGACTTCTGGACGGGCCGGACGCCGAGCGCCGGGCCGCGGTCGCGTTCAGCATCCTGACCGGGACCACGATCATGCGCGCCTTCATGGGCGTCGAGCCGCTGCTGGCCTGCTGCCAGCACGGGCTCGAGCAGAAGCTCACCCGGCTGCTGAGAGAAGCCCTCTCGGCGTGACCGCGAAGGAAATGGCGGAGAGGGAGGGATTCGAACCCTCGGAACCCTTACGGGCTCAACGGTTTTCGAGACCGCCCCGATCGACCACTCCGGCACCTCTCCGCATCGAGGAATCCGCCCCGTTGGCAAGCGGGGCCGGTCGACAGGGCGGGCGCTTAGCCCAAGCGTTCCGGCTTGCCAAGGTGTCGGGTCCCCTCACCTCGCTTGCCTGCCGCCCGCCAGGCCCTACATAAGGGCGATGATGGAACGGTCCGACAAATTTTTCGCCGGCAACGCTTCGGCCGCGCCGCTGGCGCCGCCGGTGGCGCATGCCCGCTTCGCCATCGGCGACGTGGTCCGGCACCGGTTGTTCGACTTTCGCGGAGTCATCTTCGACGTCGACCCGGTCTTCGCCAATTCCGAGGAATGGTATGAGGCGATCCCCGAGGACATCCGCCCGCCCAAGGACCAGCCCTTCTACCATCTGCTCGCCGAGAACGGCGAATCCTCCTACACCGCTTATGTCAGCCAGCAGAACCTGCTCGCCGACGAAAGCGACGAACCGGTCGATCATCCGGCCATCTCCGGCCTGTTCGACACGATCGCCCGGGGCCGCTACCGCCTGAAGCGCGAGCACCGGCACTAGGGGAAGCGGTTGACACTCCGGGCCGCCTTCGGTAGCAGCCCGGTTCCCGCGCGGGGGTTCGGCCGCAGCCGACGATTTGCGCGGACAAGCATTGTAAGTGATGGAAAAAGCCATGTTCGCAGTCGTGCGCACGGGCGGCAAGCAGTATCGCGTCGCCGCCGGAGACAAGATCGTCGTCGAGAAGCTCGCCGGAGAGGCGGGCGACACCATCAAGCTGGACGACGTCCTGCTCGCCGGCGAGGGCGC
>JASLBD010000448.1 GCA_030146745.1 Allosphingosinicella sp.
GGCCGACCGGATGCTCGACATGGGCTTCATCCCCGACATCGAGGAGATCTGCTCGAAGCTTCCGTCGGTGCGCCAGACGCTGCTCTTCTCGGCCACCATGCCGGGGCCGATCAAGAAGCTGGCCGACAAGTTCCTGACCGGCCCCAAGACGATCGAGGTGGCCCGGCCCGCCACCGCCAACATCTCGATCGACCAGCGCGTCCTCAAGGTCGATTCGCGCAAGAAGAAGCAGGTCCTGACCGACCGCCTCAAGGGCCAGGACGTCCGCACCGCCATCGTCTTCTGCAACCGCAAGACGACGGTCCGCGAGCTCGCCCAGAGCCTCAAGCGCTCCGGCCTCAACGCCAGCGAGATCCACGGCGACATGGAGCAGCCCGAGCGCATCCGCGAGCTCGAGCGCTTCAAGTCCGGCGAGATCAACATCCTCGTCGCCTCCGACGTCGCCGCCCGCGGGCTCGACATCAAGGACGTCAGCCACGTCTTCAACTACGACGTGCCCTGGCACCCGGACGATTATATCCACCGCATCGGCCGCACCGGCCGGGCCGGAAAGACAGGAATCGCGATCACGCTGGCGACGGCCGCCGACGCCGAGGCGATCGAGGCGATCGAGAAATTGACCGGAGCGAAGATCCGGCCGGTCGACGGCGCGTCGGCGCCGGAGGCCGAGTCCGCGCCTCCCGAGGGCGAGGAGGAGGAGCGTCCCCGCCGCGAGCGTGGGGCCCGGCCGCCGCGCGGACGGGGCCGCCGTCGCGAGGAGCCGGCGCTGGAAGCCAAGCCCGAGCCCGAGCCCGAGCCCGAGCCGGAGCCCAAGCCCAAGCCCAAGCGTGCCGAGCGTAGGCCGGAGCCGCGTCGCGAGCCTGCCGAAGCCGAGGACAGCACCGATCGAGCGTCGCCGAAGCGCGAGCCTCGTTCCGGCCGCGGCCGGAACGAGGCTCGGCCGGAGCCGGCGGCGGAGGACGCCGAGGGCTGGAACGGCCCTGTTCCGAGCTTCCTGGGGCAGACCTTCAACTCCTGAGAAGTCGACTGGCGCCGGCGCCGCGTTCCTTTTGCCGCCGCGCGCGCTATGAAGGCGCCCTTCGGCACGGGAGGGCGTCATGGCGCTCAAGGACATCGACACATTCGTCATCTGCATGCTGGAGAACCGCTCGTTCGACCACATGCTCGGCTATCTCAGCCTCGACGACGCGCCGAAGAAGCTGCCCGTGGACGGGCTGCGCTCCGACGCCGATTGGCAGGCCTCGTGGCGCAACCGCGGCGACGGCCAGCCCTTTCCGCTCAAGCCGCTAACCCTGTTCGACGAGATCGACGACCCGCCCCATGGGCGCGTGCGGATCAAGCAGCAGATGGAAACCGCAGCCCAGGGGCATCCTCACATGGGCGGCTTCGTCCAATCCTACATCGATTCGCGGCGCGATGCCCGCAAGCCGGCGCCGGCCGACCCCGGCGCGGTGATGGGATATTACAAGGCGGAGGCTGTCGACACCTTCGATTTCCTCGCCCGCAACTATTGCGTCTGCGACCGGTGGTTCGCACCGGTCCCCCTCGGCACCCAGGCCAACAAGCTCATGGCCATGGCGGGAGAGAGTCAGGTCATCGACAACGAAACCGGCCTGCCCCACCACGACCTGGTCTACAAGTGGCTGAAGCAGCGCGGCGTGAAATGGCGCGTCTACCAGTGGGGCAAGTTCTTCCCCTTTTTCACGATGATGGACTTCTGGACGTTCCAGATCGGCGCGTCGCTGGCTACCAATGGCGACAAATTCCGGCGTTACACCAAGTTCAGGAAGAACTGGACTACGGCGAAGAAAGTGCCTTCGGTGATCTTCATCGAACCGGATTATAGCGACGGCCTCGGATCGAATGCCAATGACGATCATCCACCCACGGGAGTGGGCGGCGGTCAGGACCTCGTCCGCGACATCTACGAGACGCTGATCAGCAATCCCGAGCGCTGGGCGAAGACCCTGTTCATCATCACCTACGACGAGCATGGCGGATTCTTCGACCATGTTCCGCCGCTTCCGATCGTCACCCGGATCCGCGACCAGACCTTCGCGACGACGGGGCCGCGCGTTCCTGCTTTGCTCGTCTCCCCGCATGTCGGCCAGGGCGTGGTGTTCAGCGAAGCGCTCGATCATACAGCCATCCTGCAGCTGCTCGCCGAGCGCTTTGCCGGCGGCCAGGGCTATTCGAACGCCGTCAACGAGCGGCTCTCCCAGAACATCCTCGGCCGCATGTCCAATGCCTTGAAGAGCAGGCCCAGGACCGGCAAGCCGCCCCGGATGGGCGAGCAGATGGAGTTCAAGTCGGCGCAGCCGGCGGGACCTGCCGGGCCCACGGACACGGCCAACGGGGTCGCCTTCTACGAGGCGGCCATGCGGATGCACCGCGAGCATCCGGAGCTGCTCGACGACGAGACCAGGGCGCATCTCGAAAGCCGCAACCCGCCCCGAGCGGAAAGCAGCGACCATATCCCCTGAGCGCGCGGCCATCGTATAAAGCTTCTGGATTTGCGACCTGCGAATCTAAGTTTTTGATATATTGTCGGCTCGTCCGCGCTCTGGCACCTTGCCGTCGGGCCCGGCCCAGTCTGCTGCGCCCGTGGGGGAATATCCATGGCCGAAGCGGGACCCGGCGCGGCCGGGGGCTATGTCGCGTTCATCAGCTACAGCCACAAGGACGCCGCGATGGGGCGGTGGCTCCATCGCAAGCTGGAAGGATATCGCCTTCCGAAGCGGTTGGCAGGCACCCAGGGCGAGGACGGCGAGGTCCCCGCGCGCCTGATCCCCATCTTCCGCGATCGCGACGAGCTGCCCGCGGCGGGCGACCTTAGCGAAAGGGTTCGGGCGGCGCTCGCCGTTTCGAGAAACCTCATCGTCCTCTGCTCCCCGAACAGCGCCGCCTCCCCCTGGGTGGCGAAGGAGATCGCGACGTTCCGCGAGCTTCATCCGGGGCGGCCCATCTTCACCGCGATTGTCGAGGGCGAGCCGGGACAATGCTTCTCGCCGGCCTTGCTGGAGGGTGGCACCGAGCCCTTGGCGGCAGACCTGCGCAAGGATGGCGACGGGCGGCGTCTCGGATTGCTTAAGCTGGTCGCCGGTCTCGCCGGAGTCGGTCTGGACGCCCTGGTTCAGCGCGATGCCCAGCGCCGAGTCAGAAACGTGACGGGCATCACGTTCGTCGCGCTCTCGGCGATGATAGTAATGGCCTTTCTCACAATGGCTGCCCTCCGCGCCCGCACCGAAGCGGAGCGACAGAGGACAGAGGCGGAAGGATTGGTCGAGTTCATGCTGACGGACCTGCGCGACAGGCTGAAGGGGGTGGGGCGGCTAGACGTGCTCACGGCCGTCAATCAAAGGGCCTTGGATTATTACCAGAAGCAGGAACTCAGTCGCCTGCCGCCGGGCTCCTTGGAACGACGCGCCCGCATCCTCCACCTGATGGGCGAAGACGACATGTCGAGGGGCCAGCCCAAGCGTGCCATAAGCGAGTTCCGCGAAGCAGCACGGACTACCGGAGCCCTGCTAGCTGAAGAGCCGAACAATCCCGACCGCATCTTCGCTCACGCCCAAAGCGAATTCTGGGTGGCCTTTGTCGACTATAATGCGGGTAACTACGCTCAGGCGAAACCAGCTTTTCGACGCTACAAACATCTGGCGGATCGCTTGGTGGATATGGGCCCACATAATCCCGATTGGATTAAGGAGGCGGGCTATGCGGAGGGCAGCCTGTGCTCCATCGCCTTAGCAGAGCCGGTGGACGCTGAGGCAGCCATTCGAGCCTGCTCCGCGTCGCTGAAGAGGATGGAATACGCCGCGAAACTGCTCGGCACCCGCGAAGATATGAGCCTCGATCTTGCCAACCGCCATGCGTGGCTGGCCGACGCTTTTCTCGCGAACGGGGACCGTACCCGCGCCTGGGCGCACCGGCGGCACCAGGAGCAACTGATAAAGGCGCTTAGGACGCGAGAGCCGCACAACATGGACATAATGGACATGGAAATCACCGTGCAGCTCGGCATAGCCAAGCTCGAGAGGCTGGATGGCCACCGCGACGCGGCTCGCGCTCGGCTGGAGCGAACCCAGCGGCAGGTGGATGAGATGGTCAAGGCAGACCCGAAGAATTCGCTTTGGGCCACACGCCGCGAACGTGTTCGACTTGATCTGCGTGCGCTTCAACATTGATTTTCTCGGAGGAGGTTATGATGGCCCAAGCAGAACGGCATCGCCTTGGCGCACAGGCGCCGAATAATTACCAGATTGAGGAAGGTTTCGTTCTAGAGCTGCAATATGAGGTTGATCAGAATAATACGTTCACTTTTTCTTACCGCGTGGCCATGATTTCTCCTAACGCTACCTACAACGATAGACTCTTCATAAATAAGATTCTCGCAGAAGCGGAATTCGGTCCTTGGAGCGACTTTCGTCCACCAACGGTAATTGCCCATGAGATGGATATAAGAATTAATAAAAACTCTCTCGTGATAATGAAAACCGCCGACGATCAGCCTTTGTTTTGGTCTTTGCTCACCGACGGGATAACTACAAAACATGATCGGAAAAACTTATATTTTGAGCTGAGATACAGAGATGGAGCAGCCAGCGTATTACGAGAGGACTACACCCAGCCCTTCTGCCGGGAAATCTCCTTCAAAGCGAAGCTCAATCACGCCAACAGCACGGACAGAAGGCACAGCTTCAATCTGAACGTGATCGCCAACGATCATCTGGGCCGGCCACAGGAAATCGAGATCGACCCAGACATTCGCAATCCGGGAAGCCCGTGAGATCGGCGCTCGAATAATCTTCTGCGTGCTCGCGACGCGGCCGTATTAACGAGCTGCCGCGATGGAGGCGATGCACCATCGGCCACGACGGCCTGAGAATGCCCGTTTGCCGCACGCTTGTCGCCCGACCACCCGATGCTGATGACCGCAGGAGCTCCGACCTGTATGTTTGACCATGTGAGTACCAGTCGCACCTCCCATCAATCCCCGCCAGCGCTTGCTTGGACGGCGGCGTGAGCGGCTCGAATCTGCTCTCGATCCTCGCCCACGCGCGCGCCGGCGCGCTCGACCGCGCGTGGCGCCTTTTCGAGGAGGGCGGGCTGGTGACGCAAACTGAAAACCCGGCCGTTCTGGCCATCAGGGGGCGCCTCCTCAAGGACCGCGCAGCACGCCACGCCGGCGACGCCCGCGATCGCCTCTGCCGGCAAGCGGCGGAAGCCTATGAGCAGGCGGCGGCCCTGAAGCCGGCGAGCTACCCGTTGATAAACGCGGCCACCCTCTATTATCTCGCTGGCGACCGCGATCGCACCGAGACGCTGGCGCGGCGGACGCTCGCGCTCGTCGAGAGCAATCCAGAGGAACCCGAAACGCCATACTACCGGGCCGCCACTCGCGCCGAAGCGCTGCTGCTGCTCGGCCGCCATGAGGACGCCAGCGCCGCTTTCGCGGAGGCGGCTCTCCTCGCCCCTCAGGCCTGGGAGGATCACGCCTCCACCCTGCGCCAGTTCGCCCTGATCCTCGCCGCCCAAGGCCAGGATGCATCCTGGCTAGACGCCCACCGCCCGCCCCGCTCGCTCCATTTCGGCGGGCACATGTCGTTCGATCCCAAGGTCATTCGCCGCGAGCATCTCGACGAGAAGATCGCCGCCGTACTGGACGAGGAGAATGTCGGCTTCGGCTTCGGGGCGCTCGCCGCCGGCGCGGACATCATCATCGCCGAGGCGCTGCTGGAGCGGGGGGCGGAAGTCCATGCGGTGCTGCCCGGCGGAGCCGAGGCTTTCGCCGCCGTCTCCGTCGATCCGTTCGGCAGGGCGTGGCGGCGGCGCTTCGACGCGGTGCTCGCCTCGGCCGAGACGGTCCGCCCGGTGCGTCCACTCGGCGGCGCGCCCGACTCCGCGATGATCGGCCTCGCCGACGAGGTGGCGATGGGGGCGGCCCTGATGAACGGTCGGCGGCTGGAGAGCTCTGCCGTACAGTTGCTGGTGCTCGATGCCTCGGAGGCCGGCAACGGCGCATCGGCCCGTGCACGAGACATCTGGGCCGCGGGCAGATGGCGGCAACGTGTCCTCAGCGCACCGCGCGAAACGCGCCACGACGCCCAGGGCCGGGGAACGCAGACGGTCAAGCCGATGGCGGTGCTCGCCATTGGTATCGGCGCGGAAATGGCCCTGACCCAAGCCTTGGCGGAATTGCACGGACAGCTCGCGAACGTCCCCGCCCCGGCCCTGCCGCCCTATCTCACCGAGGACCGGCTGATCCTCGCTTATCCGGGGCCCGGCGAAGCGGCCGAAGCGGCCGTGCGGCTATTGGGTAGGGGGGGCGAGGCCCTCCCCCTCCGAATCGGCGGCCAATACGGCCCCGCCGCCACCTTCCGCGATCCCTTCAGCAACGCCCTCCGTGTCGCCCCGTCCGCCACCGCCGCAGCCGCAGGCGCCCTCGCCTCCGCCCCGTCCGGCACGGCCTGCGTCACCGACGATTTCGCCGCCGCCCTCGCCGCCGCCGGCCCGCGCCGCCCGGCCAGCGAATATATCGGCGAGCTCGACGCGCCGGACGGCGGGCCGCCGGTCGGGCTTTACGCGCTCAAATCATATGATCAGCTCTTCCAGCCTCTGGGGGGCGACGACGGTCAGTGAGCCGGGGTCGCGGCGGATGAAGCCGCGCCGCTCGAGCGCGCTCACCGCCCTCGACGCGGTCTCGCGGGTGGTCGAGACCCGCACGGCCAGCTCGGACAGGACCGGCGCCGGCCGGATGACATGGCCGGGCGAGGCCCGGGCGAGCCGGAGGATCTCGGCATGGACCCGCCCCACCGCCGAGACCGCCGCGCGCTCGTAGATCCGCGACGTCGCCCGCCTCAGCTGGCGAAGAAGCAGCCGCGACAAGGCAAGGCCGATCGCGCCGTAGCTTTCGGCCAGCGCCACCAGGTCGCGGCTCTTGAGGACGAAGCTTCGTGCCGCCTCCACGGCGACGATCTCGGCCTCCTCCGGCGCGGGATCGAGCTCGCCCAGCGCTCCGAACAGGTCGCCGGGGCGATATTCGCAGAGCAGGACCACCTGGCCCTCGACGCTGTACAGCAGGGCATGGGCCCGCCCCTGGGTCAGCAGATAGGCGGCCGCCGCTTTCTCGCCCTGTCGAACGATGGTGGCGTGAGCGTCGAAGGCGCGGACGCTGCCGCGCACGTAGATCCGGCCGGCGATCTCCTCGCTGCAGGCGAAGGTCTCGCGAAGAAAGTCGCGCACGTCCTGCTCCGGCAGGGACTTGGCTCGGTTCGGTATGGCCACGGACGGACAGAACAGCACGAGGCGGAAGCGCTTGGCAAGCGCCGGAGCCATGCTATCGACGCTCCGGTGATCCGCACCGGCCTTCTCGGCGGCTCGTTCAACCCCGCCCATCGCGGCCACCGCCGGGTGAGCGCGGCGGCGATCCGCGCCCTCGGGCTGGACGAAATGTGGTGGCTGGTCTCGCCCGGCAATCCGCTCAAGCCGGTCCAGGGCATGGCCCCTCTCCCCGCCCGGCTCGCCTCGGCACGGCGGCTGGCGCGCGGCCTTCCGATCCGGGCCACCGCGATCGAGGCCGAGCTCGGCACCCGCTACACCGTCGATACGCTGGCCACGCTCCTCCCGCTTCATCCCGACCGCCGCTTCATCTGGCTGATGGGCGAGGACAATCTCGCCCAGTTCCACCTCTGGCGCCACTGGCGGAAAATCGCCCGCACGGTTCCGATTGCGGTCGTTTCGCGTCCGGGATATGATGGCGCCGCCCACGCGGCTCGCGCGATGGGCTGGCTGCGGCGCTTCGTCCAACCCGCGGACCAGGCTCGGCACTGGACGGAGTGGAGACCGCCGGCGCTCGTG
>JASLBD010000018.1 GCA_030146745.1 Allosphingosinicella sp.
TGGTGGATGTCCTCATATTGCTCGCGGGTACCGTCGCCCTCGAGGAAGACGGTGTAGGTCAGGCGGCGGAATCCCGGCGGCACTTTCTCGTCGATTCCGAGGCAGCCGCGCAGGTCGATCTCGCTCTCGGTCTCGATCCGGCACGACCGAAGGGCGATCCCGCGAAGCGACGCCTGACCGGCATAGCCGACCACCATGCACGCGTTGACCGCCGACATGAGCAGCTCCTGCGGACTGGGCGCGGTATCGGTGCCGAGCATTTCGTGCGGCTCGTCGGCGACGATGGTGAAGCTGCGTGGGACTTCCTTGCCGCGGATCGTGCAGGAGTCGATGGTCGTCGCGGAGCGGGCCTGGCCCTGCCAGTCCGTCTTGACCCTGAAACCGACCCGGGAGGGGCCCTGCTCCTCGCTCGCCAAGCTGGCCCGGTTGATCCCGGTGAGGTCGAGGCCGTTGACGGGCGGCGGCATTGGGTGGTCGAGCATGTTCGAAATCTCCACGGTGGTCAGTGCGAAGCCGCGACTGAGGGCTTCCCAAGGCCCCGGGCGGCGGTCGAAGGAGCCGCCGGCGTGGCGGCAAACTGGATGTGGCCGGGGCGCGAGGCGCCGGGCGCAGCGTCGGCCGCGCGCTTCGAGCCGCCGATGGCGAGCCCGGTGAGGGCTTTCAGGCCGCGCTCGAACACGGCGCCGGCCTCATCGAATTCAGGAGGAAGCGGCGGCGGAGGTCGAGCTGCGCTTCGGGGGAAAGGACGTCCTCGACCTGCCAGGCCCTTTTGACCGAGGAGGCGAGGACGTCGCTGAAGTTGAAAGCATGATACATCTCTACCCTTCCCGGTCGCGCCGCTCAGGCGAGCGTCGAGACGTGGGCGGGCTGCTGCATCGCAAGGACGGTCACCGCGCCGCTGAGGACGGCGGAGGACGATCCAAGCGCGGCCGCGGCGAGCAGCACCAGCTGCAGGCGGCTTTTCTTGGCGTTGATGGCGGTCATTTCCTATCTCCGAACAGGCGCGGCAACGAACGCCGCGACCGCGCCCTTCTGGAGCCGACTCTTGTCCGGCCTATTCCGCGGCGCGGGGAAAATTGTGTCAATTGTTACAGAAAGGCGGTTTTAGCCGATGCCCGCCGACGCTATAAGCGCCGCGACTGGGGAGTCGGGGATGGGTACGGTAGCAGAAGAAGGCGAGATCGCCTGCGTCGTCGCGAGCGTGATCAGCTCGTCGCTGAACTGCCTGCTGCTGCTCGACGAGCAAGGCCACATCCTCGAGTTCAACCGCGCCGCGGAGGAAGCCTATGGCTATTACCGCAGCGAGGTGGCCGGCAAGCCGATCTGGAGCCTGATCGACCGCAATCCCTCGCGCGAGGAGGACGAGGACGCGCTCGAGACCTATATCGAGCGCGGCGACGCCACGACCGGCCTTCGCGTGGTCGTCGACGTCCGGATGAAGTGCGGCGATATCGTCCCGCTCGAGATCAGCGTCACCTCGCTCGTCATCGGCGGCAAGCGCCGCTTCCTGCTGAGCCCGCGCGATCTCTCCGCGCGGCGGGCGAACGACGAGCTGGCCGAATCGAGCCGCCGCCTCGAGCTCGCCGTCGAGGGCGCCAAGCTCGGCACCTGGACCTTCGACATGGAAACCGGGCGCACCTGGTATTCCGACCGCTCGAAGGCGATGTACGGCCTGCCGCCGGACGCCGAGATGAGCACCGCCGCCATCCGCGCCTCCGTCCATCCCGATCATTGGGAAGAGGTTTCGGACCCCTATCTGCACGGCTTCACCCAGGACCGGGTCGAGGTCGAATATCGGGTGTGCTGCCCCGACGGGTCGATCCGCTGGATCTATTCGCTCGGCGCCCTCAACCGCGATTCCGAAGGCATCGCCCGGAGCGTCAGCGGAATCCATCTCGACATTACCGACCGCAAGCGGGCCGAGGAGGAGCGCGACGAGGCGAGGCGGACTCTCGACCTCGCCGTCGAGGGCGCCGGGCTCGGCCTGTGGTCGGTCGATCCGACGACGGGCGTGGTCTGGCATTCGGAAACCTCGCGCCGGCTGTGGGGGATGGATCCCGACATGCCGATCGATGCCGCGACCCTGAAGGAATACATCCACCCCGACGATTGGGAGACGGTGCGCGATCCCTATCGCGAGGGCTTTCCCGAGGACATCGTCTCGCTCGAGCACCGGGTGATCTGGCCGACCGGCGAGGTGCGCTGGCTCCACGCTCTGGGCCAGGCCCAGCGCGACTCTTCGGGCACGGTGACGATGGTCACCGGAATCCATCTCGACATCACCGACCGCAAGCGCAGCGAGGCGGAGCTGGCCGAGACGCGGCGGCAGTTCGAGCTCGCCGTCGAGGGCGCCAATCTCGGCCTGTGGACGATCGATCCGAGGACCGGCGAGACCTGGTACAGCGCCCGCTCGCGCGCGCTCTACGGAGTCGACGGCGAGATGCACCTCGACGGCACCACCCTCAAGGCCTTCATCCATCCCGACGACTGGGATGTGGTCCTCGAGTCCGCGCGCGCCGGCTTCCCCAACGATTCCGTCTCGCTCGAGCATCGGGTGATCTGGCCGAACGGCGACACGCGCTGGGTCCATTCGCTCGGGACGGTGGTCCGCGATGCCGAGGACGAGGCGATTCTCGTCACCGGAATCCATGTCGACATCACCGACCGCAAGCGCGCCGAGCAGGAGCTGGCGCGCTCGCGCGACGCCCTCCACCAGTCGGAGAAGCTGGCCGCCCTGGGCTCGCTGCTCGCCGGGGTCAGCCACGAGCTCAACAACCCGCTCGCCGCCATCGTCGGCCAGGCCGAGATGCTCCAGGAGGACAGCGTCGGCACGCCCTTCGAGGCGCGCGGCAGGAAGATCGGCGCCGCGGCCGAACGCTGCGCCCGAATCGTCCAGACCTTCCTCGCCATGGCCCGGCAGAGGGACGCCCAGCGCAGCCTGGTCGACGTCAACGACGTCGTCGCCTCGGCCCTGGAGATCACCGAATATGCGCTTCGGACCGCCGGCATCGGAGTCCGCGTGACGCTGGGCTCGATGCTGCCCAAGGTGCTCGGCGACCGCGACCAGCTCCATCAGGTCCTGGTCAACCTCATCGTCAACGCCCAGCAGGCGATGCAGGGCGGCGGGACGTTCGACAAGACCCTGACCGTCAGGACCTCGGTCAGCCAGAGCGGGGAAATCCTACTCGACGTTTCCGACACCGGACCCGGCGTGCCCGAGAAGCTGCGCGGCCGGATCTTCGACCCCTTCTTCACCACCAAGCCGCAGGGTGTCGGCACCGGAGTCGGCCTCTCCTTCTCGCACGGAATCGTCGAGGCCCATGGCGGCACTATCGTCCTCGAGCCGAGCCGCCGCGGCGCCCATTTCCGGATATCGCTGCCGGCGACCGCGCAGAGCGACCTCGTCGCCGTGCCGATCGCCGCCGAGACCGCCGCGGAGTCGACGCCGGGCGGCAGGGCCCTGGTCGTCGAGGACGAAGGCGACGTCGCCGAGACCTTGCGCGAGCTGCTCGAGCGTGAGGGTTACGCGGTCACCGTCGCGGGCGACGGGGCCGCGGCCCTGATGGCGATCGACCGAGGCGAATACGACCTCATCCTGTCAGACCTGAGGATGCCGGGCGTGAGCGGCCCCGATCTCCACGCCCGCCTGGCCGAGACCAAGCCGCACCTCATCGACCGAATGGGTTTCGTCACCGGCGACACCCTCGGCTCCAGCATGGACGATTTCCTCCGCGGCTGCGGCCGCCCGGTGCTCGAAAAGCCGTTCACCAAGATCGGGGTGCGCTGCCTGATCGCGTCGATCCTCCAGCCGAAAGTAGAGGCATGAACGATATCGCCGCCCATGTCGTCGTCGTCGACGACGACGAGGACGTCCGCTCCACCGTCGCCGAATATCTGAGGCGCAACGGCCTTTCGGTCAGCGAGGCCGACGGCGGCGCCGCCTTGCGCGAGCTGATGGCGACGAGGCCGATCGATCTCGCCCTCCTCGACATCAACATGCCCGGCGACGACGGCCTCACCCTGGCGCGCGAAATTCGAGGTTTGGGCGACGCGGGCATCATCATGCTCACTGCCAAGAGCGACGACGTGGACCGCATCGTCGGACTGGAGATCGGCGCCGACGATTATATCACCAAGCCGTTCAACCCGCGGGAGCTGTTGGCCCGCGTCAAGGCGGTGCTGCGCCGGGCGAGCCGAGGCGGCGAGGCGCCCGCGACGATGGGGAGCGAGGTGCAGATGGGCAAATGCCGCCTCAACCTCGACGCCCGCAAGCTGTTCGAGGCGGACGGCACCGAGGTGCCGATCACCTCGATGGAGTTCGATCTCCTGAAATGCTTCGCCGAGCACCCCCGCCGGGTGCTCAGCCGCGACCAGCTTCTCGATCTGGCGCACAACAAGGAGATGGAGGCCTTCGACCGCTCGATCGACACCAGGATCGCCCGGATCCGCCGCAAGATCGAGCGCGACCCGGCCAAGCCCGAATGCCTCAAGACGGTGCGGGCGGCCGGCTACGTCTTCAACCCAGATTGCGGCTGAGGTCCATCCGGCGGCGAAGGCCGAGCAGCAATGCGATCGTTCCGAGGCTCGCCAGCCCGAAGACGAAGCCGAACACCGCGCCCCCGAACGACTGGCCGACCCACCCGGCCGAGGCCCCGAAGAAGACCGCTCCGACGAGCGGGTGAAGCGGGAGGCGGACCCGGGTGAGAGTCACCAGGAACAGGCTGAGCAGCCCTGGAAGGACGCTGAACAGCACCATCATCATCGCGACTGACAGATAAAGCGCCGGCCCGCCGGAGCCTTCGCGGCTCAACGTCCCGACCAGCGCCGGAAGTCCCCAGCCCGCCGTTCGAGCGACGAGCAGGGGCGAAAGCCAGGACGCCGCCACGCTCCCAACGACAGCGCCCGAATAAACGGACGCCGCCCAGGCGAGGTAGCCGGGCTCCCAATCGGGTGCCGGATCGGGGCGGGGGGCTGGATCGGTCACTGCGCGAGGTTAGGCTGCCCGCACGGCCGCCCGCAACCGTCATGCTGAACTTGTCTCAGGATCCAGTCCGGAGACCCGCCGGGCGAGCGGAAACCTGGACCCCGAACCGAGTTCAGGGTGACGACGGTCGATGAAGGCTAGGCCGAGCCCCCTAAATCTGGACCCACATCCCCGGCTTGATCCTCCGCTCGCCCCAGCGCAGGCCGTCGCCGCCGCCATATTGGCCCTCGGCGAAGATCCGAACCGCGGTGAGGCTGCCATAGCCGCCGTCCTGGCGCGAGCCGACCCAGCTTCCGGCGCTGGAGTCCCAGATCTTCACCTCGTCCTCGCCGACCAGCAGCGCGGTCGCCTCGTGGTAGATGTGCTCGCCGTCGAGCCAGTGGCAGGAGACGTCCTCGCCCGCCCATTTGCCGCGCCACTGCTCGGTCGCTTCCTCGCTGTAGCGCTGGACGAGCTGGGCCGGGAAGGCGGTGAGGCCGCGGGCCCGGAACGCTTCCAGCGCCAAGGCCGCGTGGGTGCCGCAGTCGATCGTCTTGCGCTCGACCGCCTCGCACCAGTGCATCGGCCAGGGCGAGGGGCCCCATTTATATTTCTGCCGGAGCCAGCGCGGGCCGCTGGTCGGCTCGGCGCCGTTCAGTTGCGCGAAATCCATCGCGACCACCCACTGGCGCGCGATCTCGCAGCAGGCCTCATTATGGTGGGAGAGAGCGCTGTGCGGGAAATGCTGCCAGCGGTCGCTCGCCGGTGGCGCGGATTCCGCCGTGTCGGGGCGGATCTCGATCCGTGCCTCAGCCTCGGCCAAATACATAGGACATGCTCCTGTC
>JASLBD010000019.1 GCA_030146745.1 Allosphingosinicella sp.
CGCTTCATCATGTAGAGGATGTTGTGGAGCCCCATCACGTCGGCCTTGGCTTCCTCGCTGGCGGAATAGACGTCCTTCAGCTCGGCGTTCACCGTCGTCTGGCGCCCGCCGACTTTGATCGTTCCCGGCCCGAGGCTGTGCGAAAGCTCGTGGAACAGGGTCTCGTTGGTCATATACTTCTTCGTCACCAGCCGCGCCTGCTCGGGCACCAGCACCAGCCCCGCCATCGGCGCCAGTATCCGGTCGTATTTGGCGCCGAGCACGTTGGCGAGGATCACCTTCTTCGCCCCCTTCGCCTCCCGGACGCGCTCGTCGTTCGGCAGGTTGAAGGCGATGGTCTGGACGCCGGGCACATTGTCGCCGCCACCATGGACCTGGTCGGCGACGAGGATGGGCGAGGCGAAGGGCCGGCTGAAATTCTTGTAGCGATCCTCGACCGGGAGATTGCGCTCCATGTCGGGCAGCAGCGCCTTGTACTTGGAGAGCGCGGCGCTTTCGCGCGGGTCCTGCACGGTGATGAAGGCCTCGAACGCCGTCTTGGTCCCGTAGAGCGTGTCGGTGTAGACCTCATAGGGCCCGATCACGACCTCGATCGGGGTTCCGCTGACGTCCATCCAGGCCAGCTCGGACTCGTAATAATCGTTGGTCCGGAAGGCCTTCGCGCGGAGGTTCAGGAACTTCCTCAGGCTTGCATTGCTCGTCCGGGCCGCCGCCCGCTCGAGCAGCTTCGCCGCCGGCTCCAGCCATTGCCTGTACTCGACGCTGTACGGCACCGCGACCAGCCGGTCGCCGCGCCGCTTCACCACCGTATAGCCGCTGGTCAGAGCCTCCTTCTGCGCCGGATTGGCGTTGAGATAGGCCTCGAAATCCGCCTTGGTCAGGTCCTTCGGGTAAAAGCCCGCCCCAGCCGGCATCTTCTCGCCGCCGTAGAAGGGATGGTTTTCGGAGAGCGTGTCCCAAGGCCCGAAATGAAGGTCGTACATGTCGAGCAACGCCGCCTTCTGCGGATGCTCGCTGCGGCCGATCTCGGCCCGGATGGTGGGATTGTCGACCGACCGCTGGCGCAGGTAGATGGGGTTCATCAGCTCCGCCGCCTGGATCAGCAGATTCACCACCTCGCGCTCCTCGGCATTGAGGAAGGCGGTGTCCGGGTTCATCGGGATCCGGGCGATCTTGGCGCGCTGCGCGGCGAGGTCGTAGCCGTCCTGCGCCGGGGCCGCCGCCGTCGCGGGCGGCTCGGCGGGCCGGGTCGCACAGGCGGCGGTGGCGAGCAGCAGGGCGGCGAGAGCGGCGTTACGCAAGTTGTTTCTCCTAGATCGCAGACGGTTTGGAACGGCTGCGGCACAAAATACGTTCCGGACGGCGTGACCAGTAAAACGCAGCGTAACCGCGAAAGCCGCATCTTCAAGCTCGAGCAAGGCCGCAATTGCTGGCGGGTGGCCCGCGCCCATCGCGCCGCCCTCATCGTCGACGGCTGCGATTATTTCCGGCTCGTCCGCCAGGCGATGCTGAAGGCACAGACGCAGATCATGCTGATCGGCTGGGACCTCGACACCCGGATCCCGCTCGACGAGCCGGGCGGCAAGGGCGATCCGCCCAATTGCCTGGGCCCGTTCGTCTCCTGGCTGGTGAAGCACCGTCCGGGGCTGAAAATCTACATGCTCGCCTGGAGCGGGATGGCCTACAGCGTGCTCGGGCGCGGGACGACGCTGGTGCGGATGGGCTTCTGGCGCGCCAGCCGCCAGATCCATTTCAAGCTCGACTACGCCCATCCCCAGGCGGGCAGCCATCACCAGAAGATCGCCGTCATCGACGACGCCCTCGCCTTTTGCGGCGGAATCGACATCACCGCCGACCGCTGGGACACACGCGAGCATCTGGACGACGATCCCCGCCGCCGCCGCCCGACCACCCGCCGCCGCTATCCGCCCTGGCACGACGCCACCATGGCGGTGGACGGCGCCGCCGCGCTCGCGCTCGGGGACCTCGCGCGCCTGCGCTGGGAGGCCGCGACCGGGGACCGCCTGACCAGCGCCGGCGGCGGCCACGACGCCTGGCCGGACGAGCTCGATCCGGATTTCCGCGACGTCGAAATCGCCATCGCCCGGACCCGCGCCGAGCACGGAGGCTGGTCCGAGATCCGGGAGATCGAGGCTCTCTTCGCCGATCTCGTCGCCACCGCCCGCCGCCACGTCTACATCGAGACCCAATATTTCGCCTCGCGCGTCGTCGCCGAGGCGATCGCCCGGCGCCTGGCCGAGCCGGACGGGCCCGAATTCGTCGTCGTCAATCCGAAGGCCGGCTACGGCTGGCTCGACGAATCGATCATGGGGCCGGCCCGCGCCGAGCTGGTCGAGGCGCTGGAGCGCAAGGACCGCTACGGCCGCTTCCGCATCTACACTCCGGTGACCGAAGGCGGCGAAGACATTTACGTCCACGCCAAGATCATGGTCGTCGACGATGTCGTCATCCGGGTCGGGTCGGCCAACCTCAACAACCGCTCGATGGGCCTCGACAGCGAATGCGACGTGATGATCGACGCCCGGCTGCCCGGCAACGAAGGGTCCGGGGCGGCCATCAAGCGCCTCCGCGCCGATCTCATCGCCGAGCATCTCGGAGCCGATCCGAAGGAGGTCGCCTCTTCCTGCGAGAAGCTGGGTTCGCTGATCGCCACCATCGAGCGGCTCCGCGGCGAAGGGCGCACCCTGCTCCCTTATTGCCCGCCCGACTTCAACGCGCCGCTGAAGGCGGTGGCGAAGAGCGAGCTCCTCGATCCCGAGCACCCCGGCGACGCCTTCGAACCGACGGCCCGCCACGGCCTCCTCTCGGGCTTGAGGCGGCGGTGAGCGAAAACCCCTCTCCCGCTTCCCGCGGGAGAGGAGGGGCCCAAGCCGAAGGCTTGGGAGGTGAGGGTCTTTTTCCGACTCCGGAGTACAGACCCTCACCTCCCACCGCTTCGCAGCGGGCCCCTCCTCTCCCCTAAGGACGGGAGAGGGTGAGAAGGGTGGCTCTCCCGAGGGCCCGAAGCTAGACAACTCCCATGCGGGGGCTGGACATCGGCATTGCCGGCTGCGGGATCGGAGGACTGGCGGCGGCCTTGCTGCTCGCCCGGGACGGCCACCGGGTCTGCCTCTACGAGCGCTTCGAAGCGCCGCGCCCCGTGGGTTCCGGCCTGATGATCCAGCCGACCGGCCTCGCCGTGCTCGAGCGGCTCGGCCTCGCTTCG
>JASLBD010000022.1 GCA_030146745.1 Allosphingosinicella sp.
CGTCTTGGTTCGGCCGCTCCGGTAGGGGGCGTCGGCGCGCTTGGAGATGATTCCTTCCTGGCCCGCCTCGCACATCGCGTCGAACAATTTCTCGCCATGGCCGACGATATGCTCGGCATAGAGGATCGTCGGCGGCTTGCCCTCGCCGACCAGCGAGGCCAAGCGGCCCTTGCGCTCGATCGTGGGAAGGGCGGTCAGATCCTCGCCCTCTATCTCGAGCGCGTCGAACAGGAAGAGGGTGAGGCCGCGGCCGCCTTCGCTGATCGCCTGCTGGAGCGCCGAGAAGCCGGTATTGCCCTTCTCGTCGAGTGCGACGATCTCGCCGTCGAGCAGGGCCGAGCCGACCTCCAGCTGCGCCGCCGCCTCGGCGATCTCCGGGAATTTGTCCGACCAGTCGAGGCCGGAGCGGGTGTAGACCCTGGCCTTGCCGCCGCCGATCCCGAGCAGGCAGCGATAGCCGTCATATTTCATCTCGTGGATCCAGCCCGAGCCGGAGGGAACGTGGTCGACGAGGGTGGCCTTCTGGGGCTCGCGGAAGGGGGGGATTATAATTCCTCCCCGCGATTTCGCGGGGAGGGGGACCGCGCCACGCGCGGTGGAGGGGTTCTTGGGGGCTCGAAGAACCCCTCCACCGCCTTCGGCGGTCCCCCTCCCCGGCAAATGCCGGGGAGGATTTTTCCACCCTTTCAATTCCTTCGCTTTCTTCCCAGCGGCGATCTCCTGCATGCTCCGGCCGGTCTTGATCGACGTCAGATACTTCTCCGTCAGCCCCATAGAGCCGCCGGCATGCTCGTCCGTCACCTTCTTGAGCATCCAGTTCTCGGCCCGCTCGCCGGGGCGGCCCTTCAATCGGAACATCACCCACTCGCCCTTCATCCTGTGTCCTTCGAGGGTGAAATGGAGATGGCCTTCCTCGATCGTCTTGCGCGGGTCCTTGTCCGGATGCGGGGTCCAGGTCCCCCAGTCCCAGAGCATCACCGTGCCGCCGCCATATTCGCCCTTGGGGATGGTCCCCTCGAAACTGGCGTAGCCCATGGGATGGTCTTCGGTGCGCACGGCGAGATGCTTGTCGGCGGGGTCGAGGCTCGGACCCTTGGGCACCGCCCAGCTCTTCATCACTCCGTCCATCTCGAGGCGAAGGTCGTAATGGAGTCGGGAGGCGTCGTGCTTCTGGACCATGAACAGGGCCGGGGCGCTCGGCTTCTTCGCTTTCGCTACCTTGCCCGCCGGCTCCGCCGTCTTCGCGAAGTCGCGCTTCCTGTTGTAGGTTTCGAGCGGGTCGGCGGATTTCCTGCTCATCTTGCCTCCCTGCCGGCGAAGCCGGTGGGGAGGGGGACCACCCAAAGGGTGGGGGAGGGGTAGAAGTCACCGAGGCTGACAGTTCCGGAGTGAAACTCAGGCGTTGCGGCAGCTACCCCTCCACCACACTGCGTGTGGTCCCCCTCCCCATCTGCGATGGGGAGGCAAATCACGCCCGCTTCCGTGCCGGGGCAGCCTTGGCCGGCGCCTTCTTCGCCGCCGGCTTGCGAGCCGCCGGCTTGGCCGCCGCCTTCTTCGCGCCGCCGGCGGCCGCCTTGCCGCCCGGCTTCTCGATCGAGCGCTTCAGGGCCGCCATCAGGTCGATGACGTTGGAGCCTCGGGCCGGCGCCGCATCCTCCTCGGTGTGGATGGTCTTGCCCTTGCGCTTCTTCTCGATCAGCTCCTCGACCGCCTCGATATAGCGGTCGTGATATTTGGACGGGTCGAAGGGGGCCGTCTTGCGCTCGATCAGGGCTTCGGCCAGGTCGAGAAGCTCCTCGTCGGGCTTGGCCTCGGCGATGTCGCGGAAATAATTCTGCGCCTTGTTGACCTCGTCGGCATAGCGCAGGGTCTCGAGCACGATGCCGCGTCCGCAGGGCTTGAGGCTGACCAGATATTCGCGGCCCCGAAGCGCGAGCTGGCCCAGCGCCACCTTCTTGGTGCGCCTCAGGGCTTCGCGAAGGACGATGAACGCCTCCTCGGCGAGGTCGTCGGCGGGGACGACGAAATAGGGCTTTTCGTAATAGAGGACGTCGATATCGTCATAATCGACGAACTGGGTGAGCTCGAGCGTCTTCTTGCTCTCCAGCTTGGCCGATTCGATCTCCTCGTCGCTGAGCAGGACGTAGCTGCCCTTCTCATATTGATAGCCTTTGACGATCTCCTCCGGATCGACCGGCCCGACCCCGGGGACCACCTTCTCATATTTGATCCGCTTGCCGGTCGGCTCGTGGATCTGGTTGAAGGCGATGGTGGCGCCGCTCCTGGTGGCGGAGAAGATCTCGACTGGGATCGAGACCAGGGCCAGCCTGATCTGTCCCTTCCAATAGGCGCGTGCGGCCATGGCTCAAATGCTCCCGGTTCGATTCGTCGCCGATTCAAATCCGCGGGAGGGGAGGGGGTTCCGATTTCTAATTCCTCCCCTGCATTTGCAGGGGAGGGGGACCGGCCGAAGGCTGGTGGAGGGGCCTTGCTGACTCCGTAGAACCCCTCCACCGCACTTCGCGCGGTCCCCCTCCCCCGGAAATCCGGGGGAGGATTTCAGACCGGTATCTCGGTCGTGTACTTGACCTGCCTCAAAGCGAAGTTGCTCGCGGCGTTGGCAACGCTCGGATGCGCGAGCACGCCGCGCATGATGAAGCGGTCGTAGTCGGCCACGTCGCGGACGGCGATGCGCAGGAGGTAATCCCATTCGCCGGACATGGCGTAGCATTCGACGATCTCCTCGCGCGACTGGATGAAGTCTTCGAAATCGGCGCGGGCCTCGACGCTCTGGCGGGCCATCCGGACCTGGCAGAGCACGTTGACCGAGCGGCCCAGCGCCTGCGGGCTGGCGATGCGCACCGCTCGGCCCAGGACTCCGCCCTTCTCCAGGCCGCGCACCCGGCGCCAGACCGAGGCGGCGGAGGCGCCGACGCGTTCCGCGAGCGCGGCGTGGCTCAGGCTCGCGTCGCGCTGCAGCTCGCGAACGATTCGACGGTCGACGGCATCGAGATGATCATCTTCTTTCATCTGGCTGCCTTTAGCTGAACGATTGTTTCAAATCCAGAGCGAAGCCCGGCAAGTTTGATACGCAACGCGAGCCGGAACGGCCTAAAGGCGTTCCAGCCTGAACGAAAGGACGCGGATGAACGATGCTTTTCCGGTGAGGGACGGGGCGCTGCTGTTCGACCGGCTCGAAGAGCAGAAATCGGATTCGCTGCTCCAGCTGATCGCGCTTTGCGACGCCGATCCCCGGCCGGACAAGATCGACGTCGGGGTCGGAGTCTATCGCGATGCGGCGGGCGGGACTCCGATCCTGCGCGCCGTCAAGAAAGCGGAGCGGCTTTTGTGGGAGCGGCAGGAGACCAAGGCCTATCTGGGCTCGCAGGGCGACGCCCGGTTCACCGAGCTGATCCGCCCGATCGTCTTCGGCGAGGCCGGAGCCTCGGACGAGCGCATTGTCGGCCTCCAGACTCCGGGCGGTTGCGGCGCCCTTCGTCTCGGCGCCGACCTCGTCACCAAGGCCAATCCGAAGGCGCGGATCCTCGTCGGCCAGCCGACCTGGCCCAACCATGGCCCGCTGATCGAATGCGCCGGGGTCGAGACGGTGCCGCATCCTTATTACGACCCGGCGAGCCGCCGGATCCT
>JASLBD010000114.1 GCA_030146745.1 Allosphingosinicella sp.
GTTCTGCACCCGCTTCACGTGGCTGGGCATCAGCAGCTTCAGGAAGGCGCGGGCGGCGCGATAGCCCTCCTCGCCCTCGACGATCACCTCGTCGATGTCGCGGGTGTAGATGTCGCGGATGGCCCGCTTGATGAGGTCGCTGTCGCCGTAGATGAGCGCCGGGGCGGAGCTGCCCAAGGTGCGCTCGCGGATCTCGTCCCAGAGTCGGGCGAGATAGTCGAAGTCGCGCTTGATCTCGGTCTTGGTCCGCGAAAGGCCGGCGGTGCGGACGATGCAGCTCATGCTGGTCGGAAGGCTCAAATCCGACATGATCTGCTTGAGGCGCTTCCTATCGGCCCCGTTCGAGATCTTGCGGCTGATGCCGCCGCCGTGGGACGTGTTGGGCATCAGCACGCAGTAACGGCCGGCGAGGCTCAGATAGGTGGTGAGGGCGGCGCCCTTGTTGCCGCGCTCTTCCTTCACGACCTGGACGAGCAGCACCTGGCGGCGCCGGATGACGTCCTGGATCTTGTAGCGGCGGCGCAGATTCTGGCGCTTGCGGCGAAGCTCGTCGGCGGCATTCTCTTCCGGCGCGCTCTCGGCCGATTCGGGCGGGGCGGGGGCGTCCTCGTCGGCCGCCTCGCCTTCGTCGTCGTAATTGCGCTCGGCCTCTTCATGCTCGCGATCGTCGTCGCGGTCGTCACGGTCGCCGCGGCTCTCGTAGCGCGCGTCCTCGGCGGCGCGCAGGCGCTCCTCCTCGGCGGCGTGCTCGGCTTCCTCGCGGAGCAGAGCCTCGCGGTCCTCGCGCGGGATCTGGTAATAATCGGGATGGATTTCCGAGAAAGCGAGAAAGCCGTGCCGGTTGCCGCCATAATCGACGAACGCCGCCTGAAGCGACGGTTCGACCCGGGTGACCTTGGCTAGATAGATATTCCCCTTGAGCTGCTTGTGCTCGGCGGATTCGAAATCAAATTCCTCGATCCGGTTTCCCTTGACGACCGCCACCCGGGTCTCTTCCTGGTGGCGCGCGTCGATCAACATGCGCATTGTCATTGAAGTCACTCCACGCGCGCCGTGCCGTCCTTGCGGCGGCGGCTGGCGCGCGCTCGAATATGGACGAAGGCGCGGCCTGCTCGGCGCGCGCCTTCAATGTCCGGGTTGAAAAGAAAAAATTCGCCTCTGCTGCGTGCGGCAGGCCGGCGGAAAAGCCCGGCCGAAATGCCCCGGCCGCAATGCCCGGCCCTGTTCGGGCGGGCAGCGTCTGGGGGAAAAAATGCCTCATGCAGCGTCAACCTTGGTGGCCGGCAGGAAGGCCGGCGCATGCGTTCGGCCCGAGATCGGAAGGAAGGTCGCTCCTTCAGCAAGGTGCCGAGCCCGGTAGCTAGCATCTGCCATGGGCAGCGGCAACCGCTAACCGGGTTAACAGCCCCTGGTTCTCCCCGAGGAATAGGACATAGCCCGGGAGGGGGCCGTCACTGGCGACTGCCCCCGGCGACTGTCGCTATTCCGCCGCCGCGGCCTCGGCGAGAGCGCGTTTGTCGGCTTCCTGACGGGCGCGCATGGCGTCGCCGCGATGGGCGCGGGCGGCCATCGCGTCCCAGGCCGCGGCGGCCCGCAGGCAACGGTCGCGGACATTGTCGAGGGTCGCGGCTTCGGCGTCGGCGCGCGCGTCGGCGGCGCGGGCCTGATAGAATTCGAGCTGGCTGGACATGGCGCGCCTTCTTCCCGGAAACGGCGCCCGAGTCCAGAGGGGGTGGAACGGCTGTCCCGATCATGGAGGGTCAGAGCGGCCGGCCTGCCCGGCAGGCTTCCAGCTCCACCGGGTCGTGGGCGCAGACCAGCTTCACGTCCGCCCCGCGTTCGACCGAGAGGGCCCGAAGGCGGGCCTGGTTGCCGAGGCGGCGCTCGCGGTCGACTTCCATCATGTTCTGATAGGCGCGAAGGCCCGGGGTGCATTTTCGCTTCGAACGGCGGACTTCGTGACGGTAGAAATAGGCGTCGCCGGCGTGGAGCAGCCAGCCCTCGGCGCCGCGGTCGACGGCGATTCCGGCATGGCCCCAGGTGTGGCCGGGCAGCGGCACCATCAGGATCTCGGGCGGCAGTCCCTCCAGCGCCCGCACCGCCTCGAAGCCGAACCAGGGTTCGCCCGAAGGACCGGCGTAGCGCTGCCAGTCGCGCACCTCGTCGAGCTGCGAGGGGCGGTAGCGGTTGCGCGGCACGAAGCCCCGGCGCGGGCCGGTCGCCTCGTCATATTCGCGGGCCATGACGTGGACGGTCGCGGCGGGGAAATCCTCGAGCCCCCCGGCATGGTCGAAGTCGAGATGGGTGAGGAGGATGTGGCGCACGTCCGCCGCCCTGAAGCCGAGCGCTTCGATCTGGCGCACCGCTGTCTCCTGCTCGCGCAGCCGGATGTTGAGCAGGGTCCGCATGACGCGGGTGATGCGGGGATTCGGCGGCCGGTGCGGGTGGGCGACGTCCTTCAGGCCGTAGCCCGTGTCGACGAGGATGAGGCCGCCGTCATGCTCGATCAGAAGGCAGTGGCAGACGAGGCGGCCGAGCGGGCCGGGGCTGCGCCCGTCGAACAGCGCTCCGCCGAGAGGGCAGTCGGTGCCGCAATTGAGATGGTGGACGCGCATCGCCAAGCCTTTCCTTCGCCGCCCGCCCGGCGGCGCGCTTCGGCGATGGCGGCGGCGGGTGCCATAACCTGGGTTGGTCGAGGCCCGCACCGCCCTGTGACGCGCATCACGCGCACTCGGCCGCAGGATCTCCAGAAATGCGGTGGCCGGGGCCCGCGCCTTATCCATGCGGGTGCGAGGTCCTGGCGTGGGCGGGGCGGCGTTCGGGTGGGACCGAGCGCCGTCCCCGCCTGCAAAATGCGTCAGTCCTTCAAGGCGGCGGAGACCTTGCCGCCATTCTTCTCGAGCTCCTCCATCACCTTCTTGTGGAGCCAGATGTTCATCTCGGCGCTGCCGTCCCTGGCGCCGGTATAGCCGAGCTCGGCCGCAAGCTCCTTGCGGTTGGCGAGGCTCGGATCGAGGTCGAGCAGCTTCATCAGGTCGACGATCGAGGATTGGTAGTTGAGCTTCTCCTCCTTCTTCGAGGCGAGATCGGCGAGGACCGCGTCGACGTCCACGTCCACCGGCTGGCCGGGCGCGGCGGCGGGCTTCATCTGGGGCATGGCGGCGGGCTTGCCGGGCTGCTGCGCCTGCGCTTGCGGCTGGGCCGCCTTGGCCTTGCCGAAAATGGCGTCGCGGATCTTGCCGAAGATACTCATGCTTACTCTCCTGTGGGGTGCGGCGCAGGTGCGCGGCCGAAGGGAGAATGAGCGGCGGGCGGCAAGGTTGCGCCGGAGGCGAAGCGCGGCGACGAAGCGATTCCAATGCTGGACGAGCCGGGCTCGACAAGGCCGCGGGCGCCGACGCCGGGGCGGAGCCGAGGACGCGAAAAAGGGCGCCGCCGAAGCGACGCCCTTCTTGCGATCGATGGAGGCTTACGCGCTCTGCAGGTTGACCGCGCTGGTCTTGCCGCGCTGGTCCTGCTCGAGGTCGTAGCTGACCCTCTGATCCTTTTCGAGGGTGGTCATTCCGGCGCGCTCGACGGCCGAGATGTGCACGAAGGCGTCGTTGCCGCTGCCCTCGGGCTGAATGAAGCCATAGCCTTTGTCGAGGTTGAAGAATTTTACGGTGCCGGTCGGCATGGTGTTTTCCTTTGGTAGAAGAATGCCGGCGCCGCCAAATAAGCGGTTCCGGGCTTTAGAAGCGTAGAGAGAAGGAAAAACCAACCGAAGAAGGAAATGTCCGTCGCATGCGACTTTAGCCCGAACCTTATGCACGATTTCAGCCCCGAGTGCAAATTCGGAGCGATAAAGCGGGTTCTTCCCGGGGCCGGCGCAGAACACCCTGCTGCCGGATGGGGCCGCGTTCGCCCCGTCGGCGGCCGGGGATCCAACCCGAATTGCAAAGGCGCTCCGGCGCCCCTCCGGCCCGCCCCCGAAGCCATGCCTGCACCTTATTAACCACCGTCCTTTAAACCCCCTTCGCCAACCTCTTCCACCGGCCGAGGACGAACGGGATGGAACGAACTCTGAAGGGCGTGCTCGGCAACGCGCGGTTGCGGGTGTGGCTGTTCGTGTTCCCGGCTTTGGCGATCCTCGCGGCGACGCTCGCGGCGCTGATCCTCAACAGCCACGAAGCGAGGAGCCAGAGGCGTGAAGCCGACCAGCGCTATGTCCAGACCTTCAACGTGCTGCTCGCGACGAGCGGGATCAAGAGCGCGGTCAATGCCGCGCTTCGCGGCGAGCGGGGCTACCTGCTGACTCACGATGGACGGTTCCTCGGCCCTTATGCCGAGAGCCGCCGCGACATCCCACGGCTCTTCAGCCAGCTCCATCGCCTGACCCGCGACAATGCGCGCCAGAGCGCCGACGCGGAGCGGCTTCGCCGGCGGCTGGCAAGCTATTATGCGCTGCTCGATCACACGATCTCGCTGGCGGCGGCGGGCCGGAGGGACGATTCCCAGAAGCTGGTCCGCCAGGGCCTCGGCAGGCGCGAGGTCGAAAACGTGCTTCGCGAGGTCTCCCGGATCGAGGCCGAGGAGCATCGCCTGCTCGTCCGGCGCCGGGCTGCTTCCAGGCTCGCCGACCGGCGCTCCGAAAGCTACGGCCTGGCGCTGGCGGGCGCGGGCCTGGCGATGCTGGCGCTGCTCGTCCTCGCGGCGGTCACGGCGCTGAGGGCGAATGCGCGGGCCGCCAGGGCCACGGCCGAGCTCCAGCGGATCGCGACCACCGACGCCCTGACCGGCCTGTGGAACCGCCGCCACCTGCTCGAGCGGCTCGAGGCGGAAACGGCGCGGTCGCGCCGCAACGGCCGGCCGCTCTGCCTCGCCATCCTCGACGTCGACCGTTTCAAGCGGGTCAACGACCTGAACGGCCATCCCGCCGGCGACGAGGTGCTTAGAGTGCTGGCGCGGCGCATCAAGGATTCCCTCCGGCTGAGCGACGTGGTCGGCCGGATGGGCGGCGAGGAGTTCGCCATACTGATGCCGGAGACCGACCGGGGCCAGGCGCAACTCGTCTGCGAGCGGCTGCGCGAGACCGTCGCTCGAAGGCCCGTCCGGCTTCCTTCCGGGGCCGCATTGACCGTGACCCTGAGCACCGGCATCGCTCTGATGGCGGGCGAGGAAGCCTCGGACAAGCTCATCTCCCGCGCCGACGCGGCGCTTTACGACGCCAAGGCGGACGGCCGCAATTGCGTGAAGCTCGCGGCGTGAGGGCCGCCGCCTCAGGGCGGCCGGGGAAAGGCGGTCCCGCCAGAGCCGAGTGATCCGGGGCCGAGGATCGCGCAACCGTCATGGACCCTGGGCGCAGGGCGGCGCCTGTCCTTCGGGCTCGCCGGCTTCGGCCTTCGAGTGCGGATCGAAGCCGAAATAGGAGTCGCGCTGCGCTTCGGCGATCGCCCGCGTCTCGGCCATTGCCTCCGCCTCCTCCGCTTCCTCCTCCGCCACGTCGGAATCGATCACCGCCTGCTCCGCCGGGGAGAGGGAGCGGCGATATTGATAGTCGCCGTAGCGCCCGTCCTCCTCGCCGTCGAAGCCGCCCGGCGGCGGATAATCGGTCCACCAGCCGTCCTCGTCCTCCCAGACGGTGTGGCCGTCATCGTCGATTCCGGCCTCTTCGCCGCCCTCTTCGCCGGGGTGAAGTTCATGAAGTTCACGATGTCCCGCATTTCCGCTTGGGCCCGGCTCGGGCTCGGGCTCGGGCTCGGGCGGGGCGGGCGGCTCGGGCGGGGCAAGCAGGGCCAGGCCTTCCTCGCGCCGGTCCTCGCTCATCGCGTCGAGATAATCGTCCCAGCGCTCGACCAGCTTGAGGTGGGCGGCGCCTTTCTCCTCGGCGCGGTCGATGCGCGAATCGAGGCGGGCGAGCACCGCCATGGTCAGCCTATTATCGTAGCGGTGCTTCTCGGCGACGACCACTCCGTCCTTGTAGATGCGCTCGACGACTCCGTTGCGGGCGCGCGAATAGGCCTCGTCGGCGAGCGGCCCGCGCGCCTTGACGCAGGCCGCGTCGAGGCCGGCGGCGAACAAAGGATCGCGGTCGCGAAGGTTGTAGACGGCCCTGGCGCTCATCCCCGCCGCCTCGCAGGCTTCGACGATGATTCCGCATTCGGCGAAGCGTTGGAGGAAGAGGCGCTTCTTCTCCGGGGTCCAGCCGTCGTGGCGAAGGCAGCGCGTCTCGGTGAAGACGGTGTCGGGGTCGCGAGGGTCGAGCGGGTCGACGAGCGCGGGCATGTGGTCGGTGAGCAGCGGGGCGATCTCGCGGTCGGGCATGGTTTCCTCGTGGGTTCCTGATATGTTCCCTAGAACTGGCAGGAAATTTCCTATTTAGCAATCGAGATTTGCTCCGTTCCGGAGGGAAAGGGGAGCAGGATGGTTTCCAACAAAGACCGCCGATCATCCAATCGCGGGTGAAAGAAGAGGGTTCGCGCGGAGGCGCGGAGGCGCGGAGGGTCGGTGCGGGGATCCGATCGCGTAGCGATCCTTCAACCGGACGGGTTAGGGACGGAGCGCTCGGGTCATACGCCTTCGGCGGTGCGGCCACAGCCTCTCCGCGCCTCCGCGCCTCCGCGCGAACCGAATCAGGCCGCCGACGCGGCGAGGCGGTGGGCGTCCCGGCGGAGGATCTCGAGGCAGTCTTCGCTGCCGGTGAGCTCCCAGGCTTGCTGGGGGACGATGGCGTCGAGCTTGGCGGCGAGGGCGGGGAGATCGAGGGCGAGGAGGGCGAGGAGGGCGGTCAGCGCCTCGGAGTGGGAGTCGAGGAGGGCGTCGTAGGCGTCTTCGTCGGGCTCGCTTCGGGCGGAGTCGAGGATGGCAGCCGCCTGGCGGAAACGGGCGAGGGCTCGGTCGAAGAGGGTGAGCGCCTCGTCATTCCGGACTTGATCCGGAATCCCTCTTCTTCCTTCCGGCGGGAGAGAAGAAAAGGTGGATCCCGGATCAAGTCCGGGATGACGAACGAGGGAAGAAGCGCAGACAGCGCCTAGCAGCGCGCGCGACAGCTCTTTGAAGCCGGTCCGAGTGAAGTACGTTGATCCCGAAAAGGGAATAGGCAATTGGACAATCGATGGACCTATCCTACCCAGTGATTCCATTACGTATTGGTGGGCCTCAGAGCCGTAATAGCGGGGTACGTCATAAACGTCGGGACTCGGTGCTAGGCGCATAGCTGGCACGGTGCTGGCCCTCAATCGAGAGCGCTCAGACCTTGGCCAAGGGACGGTTAGCTCGAATTTTGACAAAGCCGCTAGCATTGGTCGGAATGGTATGTTTCCTTACGTATCCCATGCCCGAGCCGTTCCCGTAAACGATTGGCGGGTGCTTGAATCGAAGGAGTGAGGGCCAGTCTTTCGGAATGGGATGCTGCTGCGAAGTGGCAATCACGTAGCCGCCTTCCTCAGG
>JASLBD010000232.1 GCA_030146745.1 Allosphingosinicella sp.
CCACATCACCAAGTCCGAGATCGGGGCCATCCGCATAGCGGCGGGCGAGACCATGTTCGAAGTGCCGCGCGCCGCGGCGGGCCGCTTCATGGCCGCGGTCCGGCGCACCGCGACCGACGAGGACGGCGAGGGCGGGGTGCGCATCGAGCCGGTCGAGGGCAAGCCGCGCGACGCCGCCCGCCAGAACCGCCGGGCCGGACCTGCACCGCAGAAGCGCTACAAGGCGAAGCCGGCCCGGCGGGCCTGACCCGCTGCTGCGAAAGGCCGCGGCGGAGAAGGGGCCTGCCAATAACCTCCCGCCGGTGCGGCCCGAAGCTCGGGAGGCCTGGGAGTCCCCGGCTTGGGCTCGGGCCTCTCCTCGTCGGTGCGGCGGAAGTTCAACTCGAGTCGGAAGGCCGCGAGCACCAGCAAGGCGATGGCCAGCAAGGCCAGGACGGCGATGGGGGGCATGTCCAGACCCTTCCTCAGCGCTCGCGCGTTTCGAGCCGGCGCCGGAAGCTGAGCTCGGCGCAGAACGCCTGGAGCGTCACCATCGTCCCCATCATCAGGCCCAGCGCCGCAATCCACGCCATCGCGAATTCCTTCCTGCATCGGGCGGGGCTTCCGCCCTGCGCCGTCGACAGTGGAATTAGCGGCGGCCGGCGTCGGGACGATGTCGCGGCGGCGGCGACATTGTCGCAATTGTCACCGGGGCGCCCGAGCTACGATCGCTTGGCCGCCTCCAGCTCGTCGAGCATCGCCTCGATCCGGTCGAGAGCTTCTCCCAAATCGACGACCCGGCCCTCTTCGATATCTTCGAGGCCGCGCTTGACGGCGGCGCGCAGCTCGGCACGGCGAGCCTCGCGCTCGCTGCTTCCAGCGTCGGAGGAACCATTGCCGTCGTCCAAGTCCAATGGGGGGCGATCGTCCATTCCGCCGGCCCTATCATCCCCGAAAGTTTATGCAAAATCCTTGAGTTAGGCTCAGTCACCGTCGGCGCCCGCTGCCGGCGATTGCGGCTGAAGAGTTTCGGCTGCAATCGGCTTTTCACAAGCAGCCGGGCAGGGGGAAGACAGGGAATGCAGATACTTCGGCAGGCGAACCCCGCTTCGGCGAGGGCTAGCGGGAGGCTCCCTCCACACGCTTGTAGGGCACGAAATCGCCGAGGAAGACGATTCCGCTCAGCATGCGCGAGCTGGGCGCGTACGTCTGGACGACGTCGACCCGGCACAGACGGGAGCCGAACGGCTTGGTGACCATGACGTCCCAGTCGGTGAGCGAGGCGGCGCCGGAGCGCGGCCGGTTCACGTAAAGGGTTCCGCCGGCGTCGTAGACGATCGCGGTGCCGTCGATGATCCGGCTCGAGCGGACCCGGTGGAGGCTGATGCAGTCGACGGGGTCGCCGGCGACTCGCCCCTCGAGGGCGCGGGCGAGCTCGGCCTCCCCCTTGGCGCGGTCGGCGGGACGCGCCGAAGCGGGGGTGACGGCGGCGGCCGCCGCGGTAAGGACGAGGAGTATCTTCTTCATTCCTGGCTCCTGGCCGATCGGTTGAGCGCCGCTCAAGCTAGCGTTGCAGGCTGAACGGGACCTGAGCACCGACGCGTGGGGCCGAGGCCGGCACGGAGAGATCCGGGGCGGGGCGCTTCCCGGGCGGAACGCCGGCCGACGGCCGCCGAACCGCCCTCGGAAGAGAGATTTACGGCGACCGCGCTCTTGACCCGCGCCCCTCCGAATCCTACATAGCGCCCACACCCCATCGTATCGGAACAGGACGCGCCGTCGCGCAGCGCGTTCAAAGCATTGATCGAAAAGGGGTTTTCAAGACGCTGAAGCTGCGGTCCTACAGGCAGGGACTCGCGGCTTTTTGCGTCTTCTGCGTTCCGCATCGGGCTTCGCCCTCGCTTATCTGCGAGGCGGGCGGGCCCGGAATGGATCCCGGACAGGGTTCCCATCAAAGTACTACTTTGATGGGGTCCCTTGGTCCGGGCCGACGAGACGATCCCGGCCACCCGCCGGGGCACAGGAAGGCGAGACACATCTCCATGGCGACCAAGACGGCCCGGGCCAGCGAAAACCGCTCGATGGCATCCAAGCGCATCCGCAAGATCTTCGGAAACATCCACGAAGTCTCCGAAATGCCGAACCTCATCGAGGTTCAGCGCGAGAGCTACGAGCAGTTCCTCCGCTCGCGCCCGCAGGACGGCTACGTGTCGGGGCTCGAGAAGACCCTGCGCTCCGTCTTCCCGATCCGCGATTTCGCCGGCACCGCCGAACTGGATTTCGTCCATTACGAGCTCGAAGAGCCGAAATACGACACCGACGAGTGCCGCCAGCGCGGGATGACCTATGCGGCGCCGATGCGCGTTACGCTTCGCCTTATCGTGTTCGAAGTCGATCCCGACACCGAGACCCGCTCCGTCCTCGATATCAAGGAGCAGGACGTCTATATGGGCGACATGCCCCTGATGACGAAGAACGGCACGTTCATCGTCAACGGCACCGAGCGCGTCATCGTCAGCCAGATGCACCGCTCGCCGGGCGTGCTCTTCGACCATGACCGCGGCAAGACCCACGCCTCGGGCAAGTATCTCTTCGCCGCCCGGGTCATCCCCTATCGCGGCTCCTGGCTCGACTTCGAGTTCGACGCCAAGGACATCGTCAACGTCCGCATCGACCGCAAGCGCAAGCTGCCGGTGACGGCGCTCCTCCACGCCCTCGACATGTCGAGCGAGGAGATCCTCAACACCTTCTACGCCCGCGTCGTCTTCGTGCGCGGCGAGAATGGCTGGAAGGTCCCGTTCCTCGGCGAGCAATGGCGCGGCCAGAAGCCGACCTTCGACATCGTCAACGGCGATTCCGGCGAGGTCGAGTTTCCGGCCGGCCAGAAGATCAGCCCGCGCGCGGCCAACAAGGCGGC
>JASLBD010000169.1 GCA_030146745.1 Allosphingosinicella sp.
CTGGCAGAATGGCGCCTCGAGCTTCGCGCCGAGGGCCATGAGCTGCTTTACGTCTTCGACGGCACGGCGGATCGAACCGGCATCCCCTCGCTGCTCGGCCGGATGCGCGACATCGGGATCGCCTTCAAGGACCTGAACACCCGGCAGAGCTCGCTGGAGGACATCTTCGTCAGCCTCGTCCACGAGCCGCGCGCATGAGCGCGTCCGGCTTCAACCGCCACGGCGTCTGGGCGATCTACCGCTTCGAGATGGCCCGGGCGCTTCGCACCCTGTGGCAGAGCCTGGTCACTCCGGTGATCACCACCTCGCTCTATTTCGTCGTCTTCGGCGCCGCCATCGGCTCGCGGATGACCGAGGTTCAGGACGTGCCCTACGGCGCCTTCATCGTACCCGGCCTGATCATGCTCTCGCTGTTCACGCAGAGCATCTTCAACGCCTCGTTCGGCATCTTCTTCCCCAAGTTCACCGGCACGATCTATGAGATATTGTCCGCCCCGATCTCGCCGCTCGAGATCGTCGTCGGCTATGTCGGGGCGGCGGCGACCAAATCGGTGGCGCTGGGGCTCGTCATCCTCGCCACCGCGGCCTTCTTCGTGCCGCTGCAGATCCTCCACCCGCTGTGGATGATCGGCTTCCTGGTGCTGATCGCGACCACCTTCAGCCTGTTCGGCTTCATCATCGGAATATGGGGCAAGAATTTCGAGCAGATCCAGTTCGTGCCGATGCTCATCGTCACGCCTTTGACCTTCCTCGGCGGCGCCTTCTACTCGGTCGACATGCTGCCCGAGCCGTGGCGCACCGCGACCCTCTTCAACCCGATCGTCTACCTGATCAGCGGCTTCCGCTGGAGCTTCTACGGTGTCGGCGACGTGCCGGTCGGGATCAGCCTGGGCGCGACGCTCGGCTTCCTGTTCGTCTGCCTCGCCGTCGTCGCCTGGATCTTCAAGACCGGGTACCGGCTGAAGAGCTGACCGGAAAATCCTCCCCGCGAATCGCCGGGAGGATTTCTCGTCAATTCACCCGGAAGCGGGCCAGCTCCATCTTCGGCTGGCGCCATTTCGGGTCGATGAGGCTCGCCTGGCGATAATCGCGATAGGCGGCGCGGACCTGGCCGGCCATCTCGTGGGCGACTCCCCGGCCGTAATAAGCGAGCTCCGGCCGGCGCGTCTTCTTCTCCAGCGCGGTGTCGAACAGCGGCTTGGCCTGCTCCCCCGATTCGGAAAGATGGAGAAGGGCGAAGCCCTTGTTCAGATAGGCCTCGGCCTGGTCCGGATCGCGGCCGAGGGCGGCGTCGTAATCGGCGATGGCCTCGTCATGGTCGCCGAGCCGCGCCTTGATGATGCCCCGGTTCACCAGGGTCGCGACGAGCTCCTCCTGGCTGAGCGCTTCCCGATCGAGCGCCTCGTTGCAGAAACGGAGCACTTCGAAGGAGGGGCCGCTGCGGGATTCGGCGGCGAGATAGCAGCTCCGGGCGGCGGAATTGCCGATGACGCTGACCGCGCCCGCGGCGGGTGTCGCGACCAGCAGGGCCGCGGCGGCGAAGAGGAATTTATTGCGCATGGCGAGTCCTCCTTTTCAGAACGGAAGCACAATAACAGAATTGCGCCCGCCGTGCCATTCGCCTTGGTCGCGTGAGGCGGCGGCCTGGTCGATGAGGTCTAAGGATCAACTGCCCTGGAGCTGGTGGCGCTTCATCGCGTGGCGGAGCTGGTCGTAGCTCAGGCTCAGGGCCGCCGCCGCCGCGCGCTGGTTCCAGCGGCATTTCTCCAGCGCCGCGGCGAGGATCGCCTTCTCATATTCGGCGACCGCGAGTCGGAAGTCGGCGCAGCTTTCCGGGTCCCACGAATTCGCGGGCGGGGTGCCGGCCGCGGCCGTCGCCGGCGGCAGGATCTCGATCGCCGAGCTCCGGTTGGCGGGCTGCGGGCGCCAGGGAGATTCGAACGGGTCGAACTGGATCCGGTCGATCGGCCGCTCATGATCTTCCCAACGGTAGACGGCGCGCTCGACGACGTTCCTCAGCTCGCGCACATTGCCCGGCCAGGTGTAGTTGAGGAGCTTGTCCATCGCTCCGTTGCTGAAGCCCGGCCAGCTCGGCCAGTCGAGCTCGAGCGCCATTCGCCGGGCGAAATGGTCCGTCAGCACCGGGATGTCGCTGCTCCGGTGGCGCAGCGGCGGCAGTGTGACGACTTCGAACGACAGCCGGTCGAGCAGGTCGGCCCGGAACCGGTTGCGCTCGGCGAGGCGAGGCAGGTCCTCGTTGGTGGCGGCGACGATTCGGACATCCACATTGACCGGGCGGGAGGCGCCGATCCGGGTCACCTCGCCATATTCGACGACCCGGAGCAGCCGCTCCTGGGCGGCCTGGGACAAGGTGGCGAGCTCGTCGAGGAACAGGGTTCCGCCGTGCGCCTCCTCGAACCGGCCCTGGCGCGCCTTGGTGGCACCGGTGAAGGCGCCGGCCTCGTGGCCGAACAGCTCGGCCTCGATCAGCGTCTCCGGGAGAGCGGCGCAGTTCATCGCGACGAGCGGGCCGTCCCAGCGCGCCGAGAGGTGGTGGAGCCGCTCGGCGATCAGCTCCTTGCCGGTGCCGCGCTCGCCGATGACGAGGACGGGCCGGTCGAGCGGAGCGGCCCGGCTCGCCCGTTCGACGGCATCGAGGAAGGAGGAGGACTGGCCGACCAATTGGGTGTTGCGTTCCACCACCAAAGATTGGGACGGATTCCCATGCTTTGGCAAGAAAAAGATGCGGGCGAATAAGGCCGAAGGTGGAGAAATCGCGGTTTTTCGCCACTTTCCATACTTGGCACGCCCCTTGTATTGAAAGGGACATAAGGCCGCGGGGCGGAACGGAATTCAGGGAGGAAGACATGGTCGACATGGGCAAGCTGGGGCAGACGGTGCTGGCAACGATCGGGGCGATGGTCCTGACCGCGACGGCGGTGGGCGCGGCGGTAGGGCCGGCCCGGGCCATCGAAACGGCTCCGATCAGCCTTGTCGCCGCTCCGGTTTCGGGCCAGGCTCTCGCCTGACCCGCGGGCGGCGGCGCGGGAGGGTTCGCCCCCTTGCCTTTCCAGGCCGCCGCCTCAATGCAATGCGTAAGGAGTGATTGAATGGGTATTTTCTCCCGCACCCGCGACATCGTCGCCGCCAATTTCGCCGATCTCCTCGACAAGGCGGAAGACCCGGCGAAGATGATCCGGATGATCATCCTCGAAATGGAGGAGACCCTCGTCGAGGTCCGCGCCAGCGCCGCCCGGACGATCGCCGACCAGAAGGAGATGCGGCGCCAGATCGCCCGCCTCGACAAGCTCCAGGAAGGCTGGACCGAGAAAGCCGAGCTCGCGCTCAGCAAGGACCGCGAGGACCTCGCCAAGGCGGCCCTGGTCGAGAAGCAGAAGGCGGCCGACATGGCCGACAGCCTCAGGACCGAGATCGAGGTGCTCGACGACGCCCTTCGCGCTTCGGAAGCCGACATCGCCAAGCTGCAGGGCAAGTTGCGCGAGGCCCGCACCCGCCAGAACGCCATCCAGAGCCGGCTCGAAAGCGCCAACCAGCGCGCCCGGCTCCGCGAGATGTATGCGGGCCCAAAGGTCGACGAGGCCTTCTCCCGCTTCGACGTGCTCGAGCGCCGCGCCGACCAGGCCGAGGGCCGCGCCGACGCTCTGGCGCTCGGCGCTCCGCCCAAGACCCTCGACGAGGAGATCGCCGAATTGCGCAATTCCGAGAAAGTGGACGCCGAGCTCGAAGCGCTCAAGGCCCGAATGAGCAAGAAGGAGGGCTGAGGCGATGGAAGCCATTATCATCGTGCCGATCGTGGTCATCGGCCTGCCCTGGCTGATCTTTCACTACATCACGCGCTGGAAAACGGCGGCGACTCTGACCAACGACGATGAGAAGCTGATGGAGGAGCTTTACGACCTCGCCGGCCGGCTCGACGACCGCATGTGCTCGATCGAGCGGATCATGACGGCCGAGAATCCGAACTGGAGGGCGATCGCCTGCGACCCCGCCGCCACCGGGATCGAGGACCACGATGTCGGAGCCCCGGCGCGGAGGAGGATCGGCCAATGAGCACTCCCCACACCAAATTCTATCTCGATAAAGAGAACAGGAAGTGGAAGGGCGTGTGCTCGGGGATCGCCGATTACACCGGCGTCGACGTCACCATCATCCGCATCGGCCTCGTCATCCTGACCTTCGTCGGCGGCTTCCCCTGGACTCTTATCGCCTATCTGCTCACGGCCTGGATGGCGCCGGTCAAGCCGCAGGCGATCGCCAACGAAACCGCCGAGCAGACCAAGTTCTGGCAGGGCGTCCGGGCCTCGCCGGCCCGCACGGTCCGGGACGTGCGCTCGCGCTTTCGCGAGATCGACCGCCGGCTGGCCGAGGTCGAGACCTACGTGACCAGCTCGAACAGCCGTCTCGCCCGCGAGATCGAGCAGCTTCGCTGACTCCCGGCCCGCTCGAAGGGGAAAGAACATGCTCGGAGAACTGATCCCTATCGTCGCCATTCTCGCGACGGCCGCCGTCATCATCCAGGTCATCAAACATATGCAGTTCAAGCATGTAAGTCGGGGCTCGGCGCGGGACGACGGTGCGAAGACCCGGGAGAACGAGCGGCTCGCCCGGGAGAATGAGGTCCTGAGGCGGAACGTCGGCCGGCTCGAGGAGCGGATGGCGGTGCTCGAGCGGATCGCCACCGACCCGGCCGAGCGCACCGCCCGCGAAATCGACAGCCTGCGCTGAATCCGGACAAGAAGGAACGAGGCAGTGGACATACCTTTCGCTCAGCTGGCACCGCTGATCGCCATCCTCGGAGTGCTCGCCATCTGCGGCTGGATCCTCACCACCTGGCTCAGGATCAAGCACGGCTACCCGCTCGACGGGGCCTGGGGTCAGGCCGTCTATCCCAGGACCGGGGACGAGGCGCTGGAGCGGATCAAGCTCATCTCCTCGGAGAATGCCCAGTTGCGCGCCGAGCTGGGCTCGATCAAGGACCGGCTGGCGACGGTCGAGCGGATCGTCACCGACGACGGCCACCGGCTGACGCAGGAGATCGAAGCCCTGCGCCTGCCCAGGAACTGAACGCTCTCGAACGCAAAGGGGTGAGGAAGCATGGCGACCTGGATCTGGGTATTGATCCCGCTGGCGGCGATCTTCGCCGGAGTGGTCAAGCGCTGGCTCGACATCAAGGAAAAGCAGATGGAAGCGATCAGCCGGACCGCGATCGAGCGGGCCGAGCGCTACGCGGCGCAGACCGAGCGTCTCGAGGAGCGGGTCCGGGTGCTGGAGCGGATCGCCACGTCCAGGGGCCTCGGCGTCGCCGAGGAGATCGAGCAGCTGCGCGACCGCTAGGAGAAGCGAAGATGTACGATCCCGCCAGCCTCGCCGCCCTTTCCGGATCGGGCCTCCTGGCCATCGGGCTGACCAGCGCGGCCCTGCTCAAGGCCTGGCACGGCTGGCTGGAGCTGAGGCGGACCGAGCTCGCCAGGCGCGGCGGCGGCAAGGAGCCGAGCGGACGGCCGGAGCTCGCCGAGCTGAGGGCGCGGGTGCGGCGGCTGGAGGCGATCGCGAGCGGCTCGGAAACTTAGGTTTCACGTCGACACTTGGGCTGAACGGAGAAAAGCCGGGCCTTCGACTGTTCGACTATGGCTTTGCCCGGTCGGCCCGCTCTGGTAGCGGCGACCTATGCACTCCCCTTCCCTCGCCGACGTCCAGGCCGATTACGAGCTGCTCGAGGCGGACGACCGCTACCGGCTGCTGATCGACCTCGGCCGGGCGCTCGAGCCGATGCCGGACGCGCTCAAGACCGACGCCACCCTGGTGCGCGGCTGCTCGGCCTCGGTCTGGGTCTATCCGGTGCAGCGGCCGGACGGACGGCTCCATTTCCTCGCCGACAGCAACGCCGCGATCACCAAGGGCATCGTCGCGCTCGTCCTTCTCGCCGTTCAGGACCGGAAGCCGGAGGAGATAGCCGACATGGACGTCGAGTCGGCGCTGGCGCCGTTCGACCTCGGGAACCAGCTCAGCTCCAACCGCACCCAGGGCATTCCCAACATGATCGCCCTCGTCCGCGAGACGGCGGCGCGGCTCGCGGCATGAGCCGACTGGGCACCGAAAGCGGCTTCGATCCCGAGCTGTTCACCCAATTCGCCCGAACGGTCGGCCATGGCGGGGCGCTCGGGATCCTCTATGTCGGCCACGGCGCCGACTGGGTCGAGCTCGGACTCGACTGGCAGGAGAAGCTGGTCGGGGTGCCGGCGACGGGCGTGCTCGCCTCGGGCCCGATCGTCAGCCTGATGGACATGGCGACCAGCATGGCGATCTGGGTCAAGCTCGGCCGGTTCCGGCCGCAGGCGACGCTCGACCTGCGGGTCGACTATCTTCGCCCGGCGGCGCCCGGCAGGCGGATCGTCGGCCGCGGCGAATGCTACGGGACGACGAGGAGCGTGGGTTTCGTCCGGGGGATGGCGCATGACGGCGATCCGGCCGATCCCGTCGCGCACGTCGCCGGGACGTTCATGTTCACGGACTGAGCGGCATCCGGCAAGATTTTCCGGCCGCAACGAATTCAGTACCTTAGCCCTCGGTGCCAGGCACCGACCCTTGGTGCCGGGCAAGCCCTCGGTGCCAGGCACCGACCCTTGGTGCCGGGCACCGAAAGCGACCGGCCCGGCTTAGGCCGGACCCATTGAAATCAGCAGCTTAGCATTCGGTGCCTGGCACCGCTCCGCCGGCTTGGTCAGCACTCGGTGCCTGGCACCGAATTCGCATGCCTCCCAACGGGATCAGCAGCTTAGCACTCGGTGCCTGGCACCGAATTCGCATGACCACCGGGGCGTTCACGTTCGCGTGCGGAACCGTCGGTCCCGGCGAAAGCAGGGACTCCGGGTCGAGAAGTCCCGGCGGGTCTCCCCGAGGTCCCGGCCTTCGCCGGGTCACGGGCCTTCACTCCACCCGGAAGTCGGTGACGATGAGGCGCACCGGGCCGGTTGCGGAGACTCCGTGGCCGAAGCCGTCGCCGCCGCCGAGGACGAAGCCGACCTGGTCGGCGTCGGCGAGAGCCGCCCGGAAGGCGGCGGGGCTGGTGCGCGCCTTGCTGGTCTCGATCGCCGTCCACGGGCCGTCCAGCGAGGCGACCATGACATGATTGCCCGGAGTCAGCGGCGACTGGGTCGCGAAGGTCGCATACCAGCGATAGGTCTCGAATCGCCCGCGCCCGGTCCAATTGTCGCCCCGGCGCTGGAAATAGAGAGTGATCATCGACGGCGACCGGAGATCGCTCGACGCCAGCAGGCGGGCGCCGCGGGCGGCCTCGATCCGGTAGCGCATGATGATCCGTCGCTTGCCGGCCAGCGAGCCGTGCCGGAAGGTCGCGGCATGGACGCTGCCGGGGGCCGGCGGAATGTCGATATGCCAGCCGCCGTCCCGCCGTGCGGTCGGGTGAAGCGGAACGCCCTTCGAATAATTGCGGCCGCGGACGATCGGGCCGATCACCCAGGCCTGCGGGTTGGACGCGGCGGCGGCGGTCCGGGCGCTGGCTTCCGACTGGACCCCGCAGGCGGCGAGACAGGCGAAGGCCGCCAGGGCTGTGGCACGAATGATCATGTCGAGCATGTTATGAGCGCCTTCATGTCCACCGGCTGAATTGGCGGCCGACCTTATCAGCCTGTCCGCCGCTCCTCCGACTTCCTCAGCACCTCATAGGCGGCCTGGACCGCCTGGAAGCGCTTCGCCGCGTCGGCGTCGCCCGGTGCGGCGTCGGGATGGTTGGCCTTGGCGAGACGGCGCCAGGCGGCCTTGATCGCCTCGAACGAAGCGTCGACCTCAACTTCGAGCGTCTCGAGCGCGCGCATCTCGTCGCGGCTTCGGCTGCCGTCGCCGGGGCCGCCCCAGCCATAATGGTTCGCCTGCTTGTAGCCGTCGGCGCCGCGCCGCTCTTCCGCCTCCCGGGCGGCGGCGTCCTCGGCGGTCAGGCCCTCGAAATAATTCCAATTGCGGTTGTACTCGGCCGCATGCGCCTCGCAGAAATACCAGCGGTCGGGGCCGTGCGGGGATTTGGGCGCCGGGCGGTCGCCAGGCTCGTTGCAGCCGTCGCGGTCGCACAGGCGCACGCGCACCGCCTCGCGCTCCGCTCCATAGGCGCGCCAGCGCGGAAATCCCCAATCGTTGGAGCGGGTATGTCGAGCCATAATCGCTTTCTAATCCAAGCCCCGGGGAAAAGTACCAGAGGATCTATAAGCCGGGTTCTGTCCTCCGCCATAGCCGAAGCGAAGGCGGATGTGCGGCCATTCGTCTGGGAGACGGATCGCTCCGCCCCTCAAGCAACCAACCCGGACGGCATAGGGCGGAACGAGCCCGGCCATCCCTATTCGGTCTTGCTCCCGGTGGGGTTTGCCGTGCCGGCCGCCGTTGCCGGGACCGCGGTGGGCTCTTACCCCACCCTTTCACCATCGCAGGGCCGAAGCCTTTGCGACCTGCTTTCTGTGGCACTTTCCCTGGACCAGAAATTGCTCTCTGGCCCGCCGGACGTTATCCGGCACCGTCGTTCCGTGGAGCCCGGACTTTCCTCGGCCCGCTTGCGCGAGACGCGGCCGCCCGATCCTCTGGTCGGCGCTATCTAGGCGGTGCGCTCCGGCTATCCAAGAGCAAACCGAGCAGGATGGCGCGGGTCTCGCCATCTATCTCGCCGTCGATCAGCTCGGGGCGGAAGCGGCGCTGGAAGGCGGCGACGGCGGCCTTGGGCTTGTGGACGTCGTAGCCGTAGCGCTCGAGCGCGAGCAGGAAGCCGCCGTCGGTCCACAAGGGATCGATGAGCTTCTCCGTCGGGCGCGGCATGGCGAGGCCGAGCCGGGCGAGCCGCGCCCAGTCGAACAGCTCGCCGGGATCGCGCTTGCGCGCCGGGGCGATGTCCGAATGGCCGACGACGTAAGGCGGCCGGATCCGGTAGCGGGACACGATGTCGGCGACCAGGGGGATGAGGGCGTCCATCTGCGGCTCCGCAAAGGCCCGGTAGCCGAACTCGTGGCCGGGATTGACGATCTCGATGCCGATGCTTGCCGAATTGATGTCGACCGTCCCCCGCCAGAAGGCCCGCCCGGCATGCCAGGCGCGCTTCTCCTCGTCGACCATGCGGAGCACCTGCCCGTCCTCGTCGACGAGATAATGGCAGGAGACCTTGGCCTCGGGATCCTTCAGCCTTTCGATCGCCGAGGCGGCGTCCTCCATCCCCGTATAATGGAGGACGAGCATCGAGACGGGCAGCGCGCGCTCGTCGAAATTTGGCGAGGGGGCATGGATAAACCCGTCCATCGGCTCTCCCCGCGCCAAAAACGGCCCGGCGTCAAGTGGCGGCCCCGTCGTTAGTCCTGGCCCGTCATTCCGGCGAAAGCCGGATCCATGAACACCGTCCAAGCCCGTTCGCCACCGGCCGCGTTCATGGATGCCGGATCAAGTCCGGGATGACGTCTTACGCAAGCCGGGGTCAAGAGGCGGCCCGCCGTCGCTCCGTCAGCGCCGGAACCCGAAGGTAGAGGCCGCGGCACTCGGGATCGGAGGCGAAGACGTCGGTCTGGCCGATCACCGTCTCGCCGGCGCCCAGCATCAGCGCCCCGTCCTCGGCCGCCGCCGATGCCAGGCGGGCGAAGGCGGCGCGGCGCCGCTCGGCCGAGAAATAGAGAAGCACGTTGCGGCACAGGATGATGTCGAACCTTTCGGCCGGGCCCGCCGGCGCGACCAGGCTGGAGACCTCGAACCGAACCGAGCGCCTCAGGTCCGGAGCGATCCGCCAGGCGGCGCCCGGCAGCTCCTCGAACCAGCGCATCATCTGAAGGACGGGCAGGCCGCGCTGGACCTCGAATTGCGAATAGACTCCGCTCTTCGCCTGCTCGACGGCGGAGCGCGAGACGTCGGTGCCGAGGATGTCGATCGTCCAGCCGGCCCAGCGCGCCTTCTGCTCGGCGAAATGCATGGCGATCGAATAGGCTTCCTGGCCGGTCGAGCAGCCGGCGCACCAGATGGCGAGCCGGCGGCTCCCGCGGCGAAGCGCCTCGATGCGGCGAAGGCCGGGCCCGAGCAGGGTGTCGAAAGACTGGCGGTCCCGGTAGAAGAAGGTCTCGTTGTTGAGCAGGGCCTCGACCACCGCTTCGGCGAGGCGCTCGTCCGACCGGGCGACCAGGGCGGCGACGAGGCCGTCGAGCGAGCCTATGCCCTGCTCGCGCATCAGCGGCTGAAGCGCCGTCTCGATCCGCCAGCGCCGGCTCATCGTCAACTGCTGGCCGGTACGCGCCTCGAGCAGCCCGGCGAGAATTCGGCTGGAGGCGTCGCTCACCTGCATGAAGCCGGCTCCACGCGCGCGGCGGCATCCACGCGCGCGGCGATCCGGGCGGCGAGCCCGGCCGGCGGAAGGACGGCGAAGGCGAGGCCGGCTTCGACGACGACCTTGGGCATTCCCCACACCGCGCAGCTCTGCCGGTCCTGGGCCATCATCGTTCCGCCGCGGGCGACAAGCTCGCGGCTGCCGGCAAGGCCGTCGCGCCCCATCCCGCTCAGCATGACTCCGACCGCCGAGCGTCCGTAGGCGCCGGCGACCGCATCGAGCATGACGTCGACGGAGGGGATGCACCCGCTCCGCGCGGGATCGCGGTCCAGCCGCACCGTCACCCTCCCGCCCCTCTGCTCGAGCCCGATATGGGCGTCGCCGGGCGCGAGCACGATCTCCTCGGGCCGGAGCTCCAGCCCGTCCTCGGCGATCCGGGTGGTCCGGCCCGACGCGGTTTCGACCTGGCGGGCGAAGAAGGGAATGAAGACGGCGGGGAGATGCTGGGTGATCAGGATCGGTGCCCCGATCTCGGCCGGAAGGGCGCTGAGCAGCGCGGTGACGGCGTGGAGGCCCCCGGTCGAGGCGCCGATGGCGAGGCAGGCGAGTTTCGCTTCGACCGGTTCGGCCGGGGCCTCGCGGCGTCCCATCCGGCGCAGCCGGTCGGCGAGGATTTCCGAGAAGCGGCCGCCGAAGGCCTCCGCGCCGGGCTTGGACAGGGTCTCGGCGGCGCCGGGCGCGAGCGCTCGGACGGCGGCGTCGGCATCGCCGCCGCAGAAAGAGGAAACGATGAGCACCCGGGCGCCGAGGCTCTGCCTGACGATCTCCGGAAGCGCCTCGAGGCCGCTTTCGCCCGGCATCTCGACGTCGAGCAGGACGATGTCGACCGGGGTCGAGGGGAGCAGGCGGAGCGCCTCTCCGGCGTCGTTCGCGGTGGCGACGATCTCGAAATCGGGAAAGGCGGCGAGCATTCTCGAGAGCACGGCCCTCGCCACCTGAGAATCGTCGACGATCATCAGCTTCAAGGGGGTCGCGGCCGGGGCATTCTCCCTCGCCGCGCGGGCGGCGGGCGGGGTCACGCGACGCCGACGATCTGGAGCTTGCTTTCGAGCGTCTCGCGGTCGAACGGCTTCATCACATATTCGTCGGCGCCGGCATCGATCGCGGCGCGGATATGGGCGGCGTCGTTCTCGGTCGTGCAGAAGACGACCTTGGGCTGAGGTTCGAACTTCCTCTCGCGCAGGGTGCGGAGGAACTCCATCCCGCCCATCACCGGCATGTTCCAGTCGAGAAGGACGACGTCGGGCATCCGCACCTCGCATCGGATCAGCGCCTCGCGGCCGTCCTCCGCTTCGTCGACGCAGAAGTCGAGAGTCTCCAATATGTGGCGGGCGACCTTCCGGATCACCTTCGAATCGTCGACGACTAGACAGCTCTTCATGCCTGCTCTCGCTGTTGCCCGCGGCCAGACCCTAGCCGCAATAAGTTAACCGGCGCCTTAAGGTGGATCGCTCCTCTCCAGTCCTTCACGGGAGAGGGGTCTTATCTTCCGGTGCGAAACCGAAACTCGAAACGGCCAAGGCTCACGCCGCCTCCCGGGCCGGGCCGGCGATCAGGGCTTCGACATCGGCCAGCAGAAGCAGATCCCCTTCCACCTCGATCGTGGCCCGTCCGATCCGGCGCCACCCGCCGGCCAGCGAGGCCGCGGCCGGCTGGCGTTCGCCGCTCGCGTCGACGACATCTTCAACCGCCTCGACGAGCAAGGCGTAGGGATGGCCGTCGACGACCGCCATCACCGCCTCCCGGGCGTCTGCCGGCAGCCGGCGGGACGGATCGAGCGAGGCGAGGCAGTCGATCACGGTGAGGACGCGGCTGCGCAAGGCGGCGAGGCCGGCGACATGGCCGGCGGCGCCCGGCACCGGGGTCAGGGCCTCGATCTCGACGACCGATTCGACGTCGGCGGCGGGAAGCGCGACCCGCTCGCCGCCCAGCCTGACGATGAGCAGGAGCTCAGCCACGGCGGCGCCTCCGTTTCGCTTGGGTCTCGCCGGCCAGAGCGGCGAGCAGGGCCTCGCGGTCGTAGCGATGGATGCTGTCGCTCCGGCCTTCCGCCTCGGTGCGGATCCGGACCAGGCGCGCGCCCTCGGGGGGCTCGGCCGCGCCGGCTTCGTCGCAGGCGATGACGATCGAGGCCGACTCGCTGCCCGGGGCTCCGCCGGCGACGACTTCATAGCCGGCGCTCTCGATCAGCGGTCGAAGGATCGCGTCCATGAAGGGATCGCCCGCGGGAATGGCGCAGACCGGCCGCGCCGATCGGGCGGCGGGGCGGCCGCCGTGACGGGCGAAAAGCCAGTGCAGATCGAGCAGCTCGGCCTGCTCGTCGCCGACTAGGACGACTCCGCGCACTTCGCCCGGCGCGGCCGCCGGCATCAGCCCTCCGGGGAGCGGGAGGATATCGACGACTTCGGCGAAGCCGTAGGCGATCTCGTCATGGCCGTCGCTGAGTCGGAGCAGCCGGATCGGCCGGCCGGGCGCCTCGGAGCCGCAGCCTTCGAGCGGAAGCAGGGTTTCGCCGAGCGCGACGTGGAGCCGGCCGGCGCTGAGCCGGACGGCTTCGGCGCGGACGTCCTCGATCCGCTGGACGGCGGCGACGGGCACCAGCCGCTTCGTCCCCGCCAGGGTCCTGAACAGGAGCGCGGCGGGGCCCTGCGCCGCCGCCGGCGCAGGCGCCGCCTCCACGATCGCGGCGCCGCGGTGGAGGACGAGGCCGGCGCGGGCGGCGATTCCCGGCGGATCGAGCAGGAGCACCGGCTTGCCGTCGTCGGCGATGGTGGTGCCGGCATAGAGGCCGGCCGCCATCACCGCCGGAGCGGCGGGCTTCACCACCAGCTCCTCATGATCGTGAATGTCGTCGACGGCGAGCGCATAGAGGTCGGCGCCCGCGGGCCTCAACAGGACCAGGCTCTGCGACGCCGGATCCGGGCAGAGATCGAGCCCGAGCGAATAGCGCAGGTCGACGAGCGGCAGGCGGCGGCCGCGCACCGTGACGAAGGCGGCTCCGCCGACCGTCTCGACCCGCACCCCGCCGCCCTTGACCCGGACGATCTCCTCTATCGCCGATCGCGGGATGGCATAGACCTGGCCGCCGGCGGCGACGGTGAGCGCCGGGATGATGGTGAGGGTGAGCGGCACCTTGAGGGTGAGGACGACCCCCTGCCCCGTCCGGCTCTCGATCTCGACGAGGCCGCCGATCCGTTCGACATTGGCCCGGACCACGTCCATTCCGACTCCCCGGCCGGAAAGGTCGGTCACTTCGGCCGCGGTCGAGAGACCGGCTTCGAAGACCAGGGCATGCTTTTCCGCCTCGCTCAGCCGCTCGGCCCGTTCGGCGGTGAGGACCCCGGCCGCGACCGCCCGGTTGACGAGCTTGTCGCCGTCGATGCCGGCGCCGTCGTCGGAAATTTCGAGAAGGATCTGGTTGCCGGCCTGCCGGGCGCAGACGCTGAGGCAGCCGGCTTCCTTCTTGCCGGCCCGGCGCCGAGCGGCGGGGCTTTCGATGCCGTGGTCGATCGCGTTGCGGATGATGTGGGTGAGCGGATCGCGGATCATCTCGAGCATCTCGCGGTCGATCTCGACGTCGCCGCCGTCTATCTCGAGTGCGACCTGCTTGCCGGTCTGGCCGCAAACGTCGCGGACCATGCGCGGCAGGGGCGCGAAGAGGTTGTCGATGCGCTGCATCCGTGTCCGGGTGATGGCGTCGCGAAGATCGGCGACGGTGGCGGAAACCCGGTCGAAGGCGGCGAGCATCTCGACGTCGCCTGTGGCTCGGATCCGCCGGGCGAGCTCGTTGCGTGCGAGGACGAGATCGGAGACTCCGCTCATCATCCGGTCGAGAAGCTCCACCGGAAGTCGGACCGTGCGGCTCGATGTACGCGCGGCCTGGTTCGCCGGGGCAGCCTCGGCCTCGGCGATTTCGGAGGGCTCCTCGACGGACAAGGCGTCGATCAGGGCGCTGTCGTCCTCGCTCGCCAGTGTTTCGCCGGTCTCGATCGCCTCGACCAGCTCGGCGAGGCGGTCGATGACGGCGAGGACGGCGCTCACCAGCCGGGCGTCGGCGCTGCGCTCGCCCGAGCGGACCGCGGAGAGGGCGTCCTCGGCGGCGTGGCTGAGGGCCCGGATCCGGGGCAGGTCGAAGAAGCCGCTATTGCCCTTGACGGTGTGGACGAAGCGGAAAATCTCGTCGAGTCGGGCGCGGTCGTCCGGCATGGCTTCCCAGGCGACGATCTCCCCGGAGAGCGCCTCCAGCATCTCCCGCGTTTCCGCGATGAAATCGTTGATGAGTTCGTCCACCTGGCCCCGCCGCTGTCGCGCCGGACGAGGATTAGGGCCGGTTGGTTAAGGAGGGGTTAGTTGGCCGTCGTCCCAGCGAAGGCTGGGACCCCGGCGGGTGAAAAGCACCGAGGTCATCACCCCACGGGGCCCCAGCCTGCGCTGGGGCGACGCTATTGGATCATGCGCTCCCAAAGATCGTCCCAGTGCGGATTATGCTCCTGGATCAGTCGGATCTTCCACAGCCTCAGCCAGGCCTTCATCGCCTTTTCGCGGGCAATCGCGTCTTCGATCCGATCATGCGCCTCTACATAGACCAGCCGAGTGCAATGATATTTGCGAGTGAACTTGCCGCCCTCACCGTTCCGATGCTGCCAGACGCGGCGCGCAAGATCCGCAGTAACCCCGATGTAGATAACGTCGTGTGGCTTGTTGCAAAGCATATAAACCCATCCGCCAACCATACGGAAAGCATGGAATAGCGCCGCCCCGAATGCAACCCGTCGTCCCAGCGAAGGCTGACTCGGCGTCTCGTTCCCGAGCCCAAATGGGCCCCAGCCTTCGCCGAGGCGACGGTTCAGGCCGTGGGGATCGACGCACCGACCAGAAGCACCCCCTCCTCCTGGTCCGCCACCTGCACCTCGCCGCCGCAATCGGCGAGCAGGCAGTGGACCAGCCAGGCGGCGGCGCCGCGCGGGGCGATGGCGTCCTCGGCGACGTCGCCGAGCAGGGCCCGCTTCAGCTCGGGGTCGAGGACGATGCGCGGGCCGTCGGCGCGGACGACGATGTCCACCCCGCCGCCATGCTTCTCCGCGCCGACGTCGAGGCGGCCGCCGCGCACAAGGGCGTCGCCGGCGATGAGGACGAGGTTCAGGAGGACCTTGAGGGCCCGCTTGCTCATCGTCGGCTCGTCGACGATCCAGCCCAGCTGGATCCGGCCGTCGCCGCCGAACAGCCCCTCGATCGCCACCCTCGCCTCGCGGGTGTCGACTTCGTCGCCGAAGCCTCCGGCGGCGCCGAAGGCCAGGCGGAAGAATTTGAGCTTGTTGGCGCTGGCCCGGGCGCTCTCGCCGAGCAGGTCCATGCAGCGAGCGCGCATCTCCGGATCGTGCTCGTC
>JASLBD010000256.1 GCA_030146745.1 Allosphingosinicella sp.
ATTCTCGTCATGGACCTCGCCGCGAAGCACCCGTCCTCGCCAGGTGCAATGCTCGGTCGCGACAGCGGGCCCGGGCGGCGGGCCGAAGCTCAGCCCCTCGGGCAGGGCCCAGGCCGAGAGCGGCGCCCCGGCGATCCGCTCGACCGCGATCCCGAGCAGGATGAAGTTGATGTCCGAGTAGAGGGGCGGGCCGTGCCGCCACTCGCGCTGGAGGACGAAGGCTCGGAGCCGGGCGGGATCGTCGCCGTAGGTGTAGATGGGCTCGACCGCGGGCAGGAAGGTGCGGTGGGCGAGGCAGTCGCGGAAGGTCAGCCGGCGCTCGGCGGCGCCGTGGACGTCGTATTGGCGCAGGTCGGGGATGGCATCGGCCAGCGGCCGGTCGAGGCCGAGCCGGCCCTCCTCGGCGAGGCGAAGGATCATCGTCGTGGTGGCGACGACCTTGGTCAGCGAGGCGAGGTCGAACCAATGCGCCCCGGTGAGCGGCTCCGGCTCGGGCAGGAGGGCGGCCATGCCCGCGAGCCTGACGGCGCGCCGGCCGTCGGCGCCGACGATCCCCAGCGCCGCGCCGGGGATGCGTCCCTCCGCCACCGCCGCCGCGGCCGGCCCGAACGCGGCCTCGATCATCGGTCGTCCGGCCTCGGCCGGATCCGCGCGAGGAAGGGCAGGAACAGGATCGCGGCCAGGCTGAGCACGCCCGAGAGGATGAAGAAGAGGTCGAAGCCGGCGAGGCCGGCGTCGTCGAGATGCTTGACGATCGCCCCTCCCGCCCCCGACAGCAGGCGCGGCAGGAGGAAGGCGAAGCCCGACAGGAAGGCATATTGGGCCCCGGGGAAACGCGGGTTCACCAGCATCGAGAGATAGACGACGAAGATCGTCCCGGCCATGCCGTTGCCGAACTGGTCGGCCGCGGTGGCGAGGTAGAGCATCCACACGTCGACCGGCTGATGCGCCAGCCAGACGAAGCCGAAATTGCCGAAGGCGGCGAACGCCGCTCCGATCGCGAGGACGATGCCCATCCGCCAGTAGACGACCATCAGACCCCCGAGCCCGACCCCGACGATGCTCGAGACCAGAGCGACGAGGCTGTCGGCATAGCCGATCTGGTCGAGCGAATAGCCCAGGCCCCTGATCATCGGCTTCGACAGGTTGAGCGCGAGCACGTCGCCCATCCGGTAGATGGAGACAAAGGCCATCACCACCAGGGCGCCGAAGCCGTAGCGCCAGAAGAAATCGACATAGGGCCCGATCGCCGCCGAGCTTCGGATCGCGCTGTCGGGCGGCGCCCTCCGGATCCTGGGCAGCGCCGCCGCCATGATCAGGAAGGGGACCATGCAGATCGCGAGCACGTATGGGGTGACGTTGGTGTTGCTGTCGATCCCCGCACGCGCGGCCGCGCCGAGGACGAGCCGGCCCACCCCCGCGGTCACCGCCAGCACGGCGAGCAGGATGGCGGCGCTGGCGGCGAGGCCCGTCGCCAGAGCCGACCAGCGGCCGCCGCTCCGTCCCGGATCGGGGCGCATCGCCGCAAGTATGGGAAGCGGCACGAAAGCGGCGATGGCGATCAGAAAATAGGCGGTGGCCCAGCCCGCCTCTATGCCGAGCCCGGCCAGCCAGGGCGCGGCGTCGCCGGACGGATCGGCGACGAGCAGGGCGCCGCTCCCCGCCGCGACCATGGCGGTTCGATAGCCCCAGATGTTGGCGGCCGCGATCGGCCCCTGCTCGTCCTGGGTCGGAGCCAGCTCGATCCGCCAGGCGTCGGCGGCGATCTCGAGCGTCGTCGTCCAGAAGGCGAGCAGAACCGCGAACAGGGCGGTGACGGCCAGGTTCACGTCGGAAGAGGTCAGCGCCATCGCCACCAGCGAGGAGAAGATGCCGAGCTGCGAGAGCATGATCCAGCCGCGCCTCTTGCCCCAGAAGCGGGCGAAGCCGGGCACGTCGTAGCGGTCGAGCACCGGCGCCCACAGGAACTTGAAGGTGGGCAGCAATTGCACCCAGGCGAAGAAGCCGATCACCACCAGCACCACGCCGTGCGCCTGGAGCCTCAGCGCCAGCACGGTCGAGAACATGTAGAAGGGCAGGCCCGCCGAGAAGCCGAGCAGCACGTACAGCGCCACCCGTCCGAAGCCGGGGCGGATGGCGGGAGGCGGGGGCGCTGCGGCTGCGGCTTCGGTCATAGCCGGCGAAGCTCCACCGTGGCGGGAGAACAGTCAATGTCGGCATTTCCAACCCCTCTCCCGTCCTAACTGACAGAGGATTGAGGATTGGCGTCTGTTGCCCGCGGGCCACGCTGGCGTGCCAATCGTGCCGCGAGGATGGCTGGAGGTTATGGCTTGGCCAAGAGAAACTATGCCGGGTGACGCGAGTGTTGCTACTTAATGTCAGCTAATCACGCAGCAAATGCGGGTTTCAGGGGGATTTCACATGTTTCGTCGCAATTCGCTGAAAACGTTCCTGTTTTCCGGAGCCGCCGGTGCCGTGCTGGCGCTCTCCATGGCCGCGCCCGCGGCAGCCCAGACCGTCGATCCCGAAACCACGACTCCGCCGGCCAATACGCCGACCGGCGCCGAGACTCCGGACGAGGGCGCGGATGTCACCAGCACGACCGCCGACGCGGCCGAGCAGCCGGGCAATGAGATCATCGTCACCGGCTCGCGAATCCGCCGCGACCCGAACGACAGCGCGCTGCCGCTCCAGATCGTCACCACCGAGGAGATCTCGCGCAACGGCATCAGCAGCGCCGAGCAGCTTCTCGGCTTCCTGACCACGAACGGCACCGGCGCCGACAATCTCGCCAGCAACGCCGACGTGGTGAGCGGCCAGCAGCGCGGCAACAACGGCGCCTCGTTCGCGAACCTGCGCGGCCAGGGTTCCGGCGCCACGCTCGTCCTCCTGAACAGCCGGCGCGTCGCCGCGCACGGCCTTCAGGGCTCGGCCGTCGACGTGAACCAGATCCCGTTCGCGGCCATCGAGCGGGTCGAGGTGCTGAAGGAAGGCGCTTCCGCCATCTACGGCACCGACGCGATCGGCGGAGTCATCAACTTCATCCTCAGGAAGGATTATCAGGGCTTCGGCCTCCAGGGCTTCGTCGACGTCGCGGAGGAGGGCGACCACACCATCTATCGCACCTCCGCCATCGCCGGCTACGGCGACCTCCAGGAACAGGGCTTCAACGTCATGGCGGC
>JASLBD010000271.1 GCA_030146745.1 Allosphingosinicella sp.
TCGGTGCGGGGCAGGTGCTGACGGTGTCGGGCGCCCTGCTGATGGCCACGGAGACGATGGTGCTCGACGCCAGCCAGGAAGCGGACGGCATCCTCCGGCTGTTCGGCGGCAAGGCTTCGGATACGCTGAAGGGCGGCGGCCGGGACGACCTCATCCACGGCAATCTCGGCGCCGACATCCTCACCGGCAACGGCGGCGCGGACGCCTTCCGCTACCAGAACGCCGCAGAGTCCACGGCGGCGTCAACGGACCATATCCTCGACTTCACGCCCGGTACCGACAGGATCGAGCTCGACCGCATCGACGCCGACACGCTCGTCGCCGGCAACCAGGGCTTCAGCTGGATCGGCTCCGACGCCTTCACCGGCAGCGCCGGCGAGCTCCGCGCTTATGAGCAGGGCGGCACCTGGTTCGTCGAGGGCGACGTGAACGGCGACGGCAGCGCCGACCTGGTCATCGCCCTGACGCTGCAGGGGGCGGCTCCGCTCGGGACCGGGGACTTCCTGCTTTAGCTCTTCGCTGGGACGCCGGGGAGGGATCGAAGTTCATCGATCCCGGGTCGAGCCCGGGACGACGAAGACAGCCTAGACCATGACCAGACGCGCCTCGCGGCGGCCGACCGAGCGGTAGATGCGTGGACCGAGGTCGAGGCGGAACGGGCCCATCTTCTCGGTCGGAACCTCCGCTTCGCGGCCGACCAGCCAGGACCTCGAGGTGCGGCCGGTGCCGCCGTCGGCCCAGTCGTAGGCGACGTTGATCGCCACCATCGGCACGAAGATGCGCCGGCCGGCGAGCTCGATCTCCCTCAGCTCGGCGTTCGGCATCGCCACCTGGCCGTTCAGCTTGATCGATCCGCCGGGCCTGAGCACGACATGGGGCGAGCCGCTCAGCTCATGGATCGGCCCCTGGAAGAAGGACACCATCTCTCCTTCGGCGCTCGCGTTGAACAGGCGCGGGTCGATCCGGATGTTGCGGGCGTCGGCCTCGCCTTTGTTGGTCAGGGTCAGGGCGTAGCGGACATAGACCTCATTCTCGGTCGCCGCCGCGCGCTCGGGCACGATGTCGAGCTCGAGCCAGGGGCGCGGGGGCGCCGGCGCCTCCGGAGCGGGCGCCGGCCCGGGCTCGGGCAAAGGCCCGGCAGCGGCCAGCATGCTCCCGAGCTCTCCGCGAGCGGCGTCGCGCGCGCTCTCCCGCTCGGCGGTCGCGCGTCGGCGGCGAAGCAGCAGGAAAGCGGCGAAGGCGAGGAGGAGCGCTGCGCCGGCGGCCGGCCACAGCCAGGATGAGCCCTGCGGCTCGGCCGGCGTCGGGACCGGGGCCGTCTCCGGCTCGGGCGCAGGGAGAATCTCGGTGGGCGGCGGCTCGGCGGCCCGCGGGACGGGCTCGGAACCCGCCGGCGCTGGCGTGGCGGCGGCGGGCGCGGCCTCGGATCGAGCCGGAGCGGCATCCGTGCGCGGGGCCGGGACGGGCCGCTCGCGGGTGGTCGCGGGAGCGGTGGCGGGGGGCGCGGCGCGCGGCGCGGCGACGGGCGGCTGGGTCACGGGAGCGGGCGGCGGAGTCGCCGGCGGCGTGGTGCGCTGGCCGGGGAGCGAGAAATCCTTCAGCTGCGGCGGCCCGATCGTGTTCGCGGTCGTGCTCTCATTCTGGGCGAGGGCCGGCGCCCCCGCCGCGGCGAGGCCCAAGAGGATGAAGGCGGCGGCCCGCAGGCGGCGGCGTATCGGCGGCATTGAAACGAAAACCCTTCCCGTCCGCGCCTTTACCCGCGACCGCGCGCCCGAGTCCAGCGGACAGCGCCGGAACGCGTCGCCCATGGGCCGGGAGGTGGCCGGGAGCGAGGTCCGCCCGGACGGAAATTGCTCATTCATCCCATCATGTTGAGGGATATTGCCCGCCGTGCCGCCGCTTGGTAGTCGTCGGCGCGACAGTCGAATCTCGGCTCGGGAGGGAATCTAGATATGCGCAACTTCAGTCTCGCCTTTGCGGCGGCCCTTTTGCTCGGCACCGCCGCGGCGCCGGCTCTCGCCCAGAGCGGCCACGCCGGTCACGCCGCCGCCGCCGGCAAGCCGCGCTACGGCGATTTCGGGCTCGACCTCACCGCGATGGACCGGTCGGTGAAGCCCGGCGACAGCTTCTGGCATTTCGTCAACGGCAATTGGGACAAGAATACGCAGATCGCCGCCGACCGCACCAGCGCCGGCGCCGGCGTGCTTCTGGTCGACGAGGCCGAAGCCCAGGTGCGAGCGATCGTCGAGGACCTCGCCAAGGATCCGAGCAAATCGGGCAAGGTCGGCCAGCAGGTCGGCGACTTCTACGCCAGCTGGATGGACGAAGCGGGCATCGAGGCCGCGGGCACCGCGCCCTTGAAGCCCTATCTCGCCAAGATCGGCGCCATCTCGAACCGCGCCGACCTGATCCGCGCCTTCGCCCAGCCCGGCATCATGAGCCCGATCGGAGTCGGCATCCTGCCCGATCCTGCCGATCCTACCCGCTACATCGCCGCCGCCGGCCAGGCCGGGCTCGGCCTGCCCAATCGCGATTACTACCTGCTCGAAGGCGAGAAATACGACACGATCCGCAAGGCCTACCGCGCCTATGTCGTGAAGATGCAGCAGCTGGCCGGGATCGCCGACGCCGAAGCCAAGGCCGACCGCATCATCGCGCTCGAGACCGCGCTCGCCAAGGTCCATTGGGAGCCGGCGCGCCAGCGCGACATCAAGCAGATCTACAATCCAATGAACCGAGCCCAGCTCGCCGAGCTGGCGCCGCAGGTCGAGTGGCCGCTCTTCCTCGAGGCCGCCGGACTCGGCAGCGTCCCGACCGTGATCGCCGCCGAGAAGAGCGCGATCGCCGAGACCGGCAAGATGCTCGAGTCGGTGCCGCTGTC
>JASLBD010000300.1 GCA_030146745.1 Allosphingosinicella sp.
CCACCGGCTCTTCTGGCTGAATCGCATGTAGCCGGCGTTGATCCCTAGCCGGGCGCCGACTCCGAGCCGAATGGGGATGAGCACGACGTCGCCGCGCCGCAGGTAGCTCGCCGTGAAGCCGCCGACGACATAGGCCTTGCCCTCGCCGGCGGGATAGCGGCGAAACAATCGCTCGCTGTCGTGGAGGTTGTAGACCAGCACGAACACCTTGTCGGCATTGGCGCCGAAATCGAAGCCGACCGACGGTCCGGTCCAGTGGACCTTTCGGTCGCCCTCCACCTGGTGGTGGAGCATGCCCGAGCCGTAGCGCACCCCGGCGATGAAGGCTCCGCCCGCCTCGCGGCCGGTGATGTAGCCGGTGGGATCGCCGCGCTCGCGAAGCACGTCCTCGATGAGATCCGCCAGCCCCTCGGCGCCTTGGCCGAACACGCCCTCGGCGGCGCCGAGCACCTTCTTGAGCGGGACGGTCTCGCCCTTGGCCGCCTGGCTGGCGCGCTGGCTCGCCGTGCCGGCCGGGGCGGCGGCCACGGGCTCGGGCGCGGTCGCCTCGGCTGCCGCTCCGTCCCCGGGCGCCGCTTCCTGCGGGCCGCCATCGACCGGTTGATATTCGGGCTCGTACGACTCCCAGCCCGGCTCGGCCGAGGCCGCTTCCGCCTCGGCGGCGGTGTTGGGATCGATCGTGGCGACCTGCGCCGGAGCCGCGGCGGCGGCCAGAGTAAAAGCGGCGGCGGCCGCAAGCCTCAGCAAAACGGGCCTCAACATGTCCTTTACTCCCCCTGGCGCTCCTCGGCGGAAGTAAATGCTTTCAAGGCTTTCGCCGCAATGAACGGGCGACGAGCCGAGTCGATATCGCGCTGGAACGGTGGCCGGTGGAGGCTTTGGTCCGAAAAGCGGGGCCCGGACCGTAGGACTCCGGGCGGGTGAGGGCGGGGTTTGCCGCAGGTCGCGGGTCCGCGCGCCTTGACAGCGGCCGGGACCGGCTCGCACGCCCTTTCCGGCGGCGCCGAGCGGCGCCGCCCCGGAGGAGGAACGGCTTCATGTCGGCTGGAGGAAAGCTTCGCTCGCTGGGACGTCGCGCGCAGCCTGCCTACGATTGGCTTCGCGGCCGCGGCCGCGCCCTTCCGGACTTCCTCATCATCGGCGCGATGAAGGCCGGGACGACCTCGCTCTACGCCTATCTCAGGGAACATCCGCAGGTGATGGGATCGGCGCAAAAAGAGGTCCATTATTTCGACAATTACCATGAGCGCGGCCCGTTCTGGTATCGTCGCCATTTCCCGAAGCTCGGCGAGGTCGCGGCGAGGGAAAGGCATCCGGGCAGGCGCATCGCGATCGGCGAGACGTCGCCTTATTATCTGTTCCATCCGGCGGCCGCGGAACGAATCCGCCGCCTTCTCCCCGGCGTCCGGCTGATCGCCCTTCTGCGCGATCCGGCCGCCCGCGCTTATTCCCATTACCGGCAAAACGTTCGCCAGGGAATCGAGCCGCTCTCCTTCGAGGAGGCGCTGGCGGCGGAGGACGGCAGGCTGGCCGGAGCGGAACGGGCGCTGGCGAGCGGCGCGGCCGCGCGGTCAGCCGCCCACCGCCACCGTTCCTACCGGTCGCGAGGCCTCTATCTCGATCAGCTCCAGCGCTATTTCGCCCTTTTCCCCGCCGTGCAGATCCTGGTCTTGAAGAGCGAAGACATGTTCCGCGACCCGCAATCGGTCCTCGACCGGACGCTCGAATTCCTCGGGCTCGATCCGTGGCGGCTGCGCGAAACGGAAGGGCGGAACCAGGCCCCCGGCGAGGCCGGGATCATTCCCGGCGAGGCGGACCTCAGAGCCTTTTACGACCCGCACAACCGAAGGCTCTACGAATATCTCGGCCGCGACATGGAGTGGTAAGGACGTTCAGCCCGGCGCGGACCAGGCCCTGGCGGAAGCATTGTCCGCCAATCTTCCTCACCTAAGCTGCTCTAAGCCTCGCATCCGTCGCCGCGTGAGTGGCGTTCCCCGATACGCACCCACAAGCGCAGCATCGCTCCATTACATCTCCACATTCTCCTGAACTTCGCGATGAGCTCGCAAAAGGCTTGCTCCGGGCCACTCACGATCGCCCGATGACGTCGACCCGGCGGTCGCATCATCGGATGAAGGAGCTGAACGGCAGGCGGCCAGGCGTGCGACGATCTCGACCCGCGTCAGGCGGCCTGCATTCGCGTCTCGCGTCCTACGCGGTCAAGCCGAGTAGTTGATCGGCAAAGGCAGATGCCGGATCGGCCGGCACGAGCTCGCGTATCGCCCGCGCGGCGCGCTCGCCAATCGCGCACCACTCCTGCCGGCGTTGCCACGCCCGCTCCATTGCTTCGTCTAGCGCCTCCTCAGTCGGCGCGCCGATCAAGAACCCCGTCTTGCCATCCTCCACCACTTCAGGATTGCCGGCGACGTCAGTGACGATGGCCACCCGTCCGCTGAGCATCGTCTCCACCAGGGCGAGGGGCAGTCCCTCGCAACGCGACGGCAGGACGAGCGCGTGATGGTCGGCCCAGATCCCGGGAATATCTTCCACAAAGCCCGCGAAACTTACGCTCTCGAGACCAAGAAACTCCGCCATCGCCCGCACTCCCGCCGACTGCGGACCGGTGCCGAAAAAGGTCACTCTCACCGGCCGTCGCCGCCATTTTTCCGCGGCGAGTACACGCAGAAGCAGATCCTGGCCTTTCTCCATGGGTTCGAGCCGGGCGACACAGGCCAGCCGCCATCCCGCGTCGACCGCCGGCCAGGCCTGCGGCGTGTCCCAAGATACCTTGAAGGGATTGCGCACTACGGATCCATTGTGGATGGCCGCGCCGATCTGCTGCTCGGTCTGCCGCAAATTATGCGAAGCCACGAAATAGCAATGCAGCGCCGCGCGGTACACGGACCGGATATGAGGGAGGCTCTCGTCGTCGGGCCAATAGAGATCGGAGGCCTTTTGACAGACGAGTACGAAGGGGAGACCCAGTCGGCGGCAAAGGTCGGCAAACCGCCAGCCGTCGTGATTTCCGCCTTGGGAGACGATGGCGAGTGCCGGCCGACACCGCAGTCCCTGGTCGAATCGAAGCCGCCGCATCTGATAGGCGACGGCGAGCGACGGGGCCGTTTCCTCCAGCCAGTCGCAGGCGCGCTTGGGAAGGAAGGGAAGCCGCGCGAGCTCGACGAGCCGGACCGAAAGAGCCCGCAGCCGCGCGACGTTCCCGTCCCGGGCGTCCAGTCTGTTTTTATACACGGTCACCCGGTGGCCTCTCGATGCAAGGACCGCGGCCGTTTCGCTCCAGAGATCTTCGCTGCCGCCCCACACGAAATTACTACTGATAAACACCAGCTCCACGGGCTCGGCGTCGGCCCGCGCGCGCGGCTCCTCATTCACAGAGAATTCCCAGTCATGCGCGCTCCTCGGTCGGTGCCGCCGATCGACAGCCAGCGCAAGATGGATCCACGGGAAGGGCGACGGTGTCTAGCGCAGTCCGGGCGTCCGAGGACAACTTCGGCCAACTAGCGCTCGCCGCTGGACTGTCGCGGCTCGCCGCTGCATTCTCGTCGTCCGTGCCCGGCAACGAGCGGAAGAGTCGATGCGGAAAGCCAAGAAAGCAGCCTGGCCCTCTTCCGGCTCGGACCAGCCGGAGGCGCCGCCCTGGTATATCGATGGAGCCTTTCGAAACGCCCTCCGCCGGGTCGTCTGCGTCCTTAACCAGCGGAAACCGTTCGAGGCTTGCGCCGGAATCGATCTCGCCAAGCCTGACGAAGGCGTCGCCGCGGCCTTTGAGAGCCGCGGCCTGGACGCTCAGCTGATCCAATTCAACATCGAGGGATATGACACCTACGCCCGATCGGCGGAGCACCACGCCGAGCATCATTTCTACGCCAACGCCAGCTTCCAGCCGCGGCCAAACCGGCGCGTCGCAGTGTTCAAGGTCCCGCGGGTCTTTTTGGATTGGGGCTATCAAAACCTACGCCGGCCCGAAATCGATTCGCTTCTAAGCACGGATTTCCCCCTGGGACAAAACGATCCGAATTACGTCCTCCATTGCGCCACCAACTATCTGGTCAAGAATTTCTGGCACAATTTTGTTCACGCCGGAATCCAGGGGATAAACCAGGCCAATTATGGACGCTTCCGAGGCCTGACCCGGGAAGATTCGGATTTCGAGGCGGATCACATCGCCAATCTGCTGACGCTCAGGAGCTATGGTGTCGCGTTACGCTATCAGGGCCGGGGCGGGGATCATCAGGCCAACCGCGTCAGAGCCATTTTCACCCGCAATCGCTGCAATCAGCTGTTCGCGAAGCGGGCCAGGCATCGGCAGGACGACGCCGCGGCGGCAAGCGACGATGAGCGTTGGGCCGAACTTGAGTGGAGGTTTTGCCGCGGGGTCGCCAACCGGGTCAGCACCACGCTGCTGGCCCACCATCTCGCAATGCCCTCGGTAAAGGTCTTTTTGGGAGGTGAACCCCGCTACTCCCCGCAACGCGGGACTCGCTGGAGGCACGGCAACGTTCTTCTCGAGGTCGCGGGGCGCCGGCTGGCCAGTCCGTTCCCCGCCTATGTCCCGGACGACGAGTGGCGTGCCTATCATTCGAGCACGGCGATCTCGAGCGAGCGCCAAGGCGTGATGCGTCGTCGCCGCCTGGCGCGGGAGGAGGAGATCGCCACCTGGGTCCATGGTGAATACGGGCAGCTCGTCAAATCGGACGCGGCCTTCCGCCAGAGTCTGAAGCTCGACCTGGATGCCCTGGGGACGCGAATAAACGTAGATCTGCTGAAGGTATGAACGCTCCGTCGCGAAAGAGTGCTGCCTTCACCTCGTGAGCCGCGATGTCTTCCCGCCAGATGCCTAGCAGGCGCGTGCGGCATCAGCCGAAAGGGTCGCGAGCAATCGGGCACCCTCCAATGCCCGGCGAAGCCCCGCGTCCGCGACATGCGCGTAGATGGCGGTCGTCGCAATATTTTCGTGACCAAGCAGTCGTTGAAGGAAGCGCAGGTCGACTCCGTCCTCCAGGAGCAACGTCGCGCAGGTGTGGCGCAGCATGTGAGGCGTGACATTGCGCGTTATCCCCGCCGCCGACGCGAACCCCCGAAGCCAGCGCCGTACGCCTTGGCTGGACCAGCCGCCGTCACCGGGACTCATCAAGGCGCCGTCGGCGGCGCGATTCGCCAAGGATGCCATGATGGCGCGTAGATTCGGATCCACCACGAAGACGCGGCGTTCGCGACGGCCCTTGCCGCGAACTCGCAATGCCCCACTGTCGGCGTCGTAATCGCTGCGGCGCAGGGCGATCAGCTCACTGACGCGGAGGCCGACGGAGAGAAGGAGCAATACTCCCGCGGGCATCGCGCATTTCGACAAGTCCGGGTCCGGACCATGGCAGACGGACCGGGCCGCTATTGCCAACCGACTGGCCTCGGATCGATTGAGCGCGCGGGGCAGCGAGCGTGGTAAGGGAAGCTGCATTTCCAGGGTTGCGAAAGGCGATCGCTCAAGCAGGCCGGCTCGCACCTGATCCTTGTAGAAGCCCCTCAGGCAGGCCATGCGCCGTCTCAAAGTCCGAGGCGCCGCGCACCGCTCTATTAGCAAGTGGTGCGCATATGCGACGACGGTGTCGGCCTGTTCAGGACACAGCTTCCGCAGGGCCAGGAACGAAGTATAGTCTTTCAGATCAGAGCTATAGGCCCGGACGGTGTGCTCCGATGGGTCGCGCACCGCCCTCAGCCGGCTGACATAGGCAGCCGTCGCTGCTGGCATGGCAATCAAGATGCTGGTCTCCCCCGAAGCTTTTCTACGGGAAAGCTGCCCTTGCTCCCCCGCTTTGATCCATATCGGATATTGTTTTCCGACTTCTTGCCGTTCCGCTCTCGAACTCGATGGGGTAGCTACCCTGACGGCAGTAAGATAATCAGGAATTATCGGGAGGGGCGCGCGGCGCTCCGGGGCGGGCGAGGTGCGGTTGGGCAAAGCCGGAGCACAAGCGGCGACAGCGCGTCATTTCTGGGAGTTGATGACCACGAAACGCCACCCGGCGTCGGCGTTTCGCTTGCGTCAGGTCGATCTATCCGAAATCGGTGATAAGGATGTGCAGCCGCTCGAAATCCTCGTCGTCGACACCCTGGCCGAGCTTTGTCCGGAAGTGGAATGGTCGGCGACCCAGGCGCAGGGCGACGGCGGCCTCGACTTTCTCGGGCTAGCCAAGTCGATCAACCTGCACATGCGCAGCGGCGACATCGTCTTCCGATACACGATCGTCGGTCAGGTGAAGCGCAGCGCCAAATTCAGGAGCGAAGACCTCGATTCGACCTTGGGAAAGCTGCGGCGCCTCGTCCGCGCCAAGAAGATCGTGGTTTCGCAATTGCTGTTCGTGTTCAGTTCCGAAGGGAGGGCGATCGCGCGCTATACGATCGAGGCGCCGGAATTCGCCGAGCCGGTATTTCCGGGCGTTCCCGTCAACGTGATCGATGCCGCCGACCTGGTCTGGCTGTGGGCCCAGTTCGGCCAGGAACGGTTCGAGGTCCTTCGGCCGGCCTATAGCGACGCCGAGTTTGCGGCGCTGCTCGGCCATTTGCAGCAACTGGCCGCCGAGTGGCGGGTGCCGCAGCTCGAGCTCGAGGTAGGGCAGCCGACCGGCCGCAAGGTGGTGGGCGCCGATCTCGAGCTGAGGGTCGGGATCCGGGTCGCGGCGGCCTACCCCGGCCAGAAGCTGGCCGTGCAGCTTCGACCGGCGGCCGACGTGGATCTCGTCCGGCCGCTGGCGCTGCTGGCGGGACCGGACCGGCCCGCGCTGGTTCCGATCGACGATCTTGGCCGGGCGCAATTGTCGCTTCGGCTGAGGGCGCGGAGCACGGGACTCCTGCCGCTGGGCGAGCTGGACATCTTCCTGGCCAGCGGCGCTCCCGGCGAGCAGCGGCCCATCCTCACCCGACCGCTGGGCACGATCGACATCGCCCCCGATCCGTCGGGCCGCTACGTCCGGTTTCTGCACCGGCCCAATGCCGGTTCGCAAGGGGCGCTCGACCGGCTCACCCGGAGCGTCGCCACCCGCGGCGTCGAGGTCGTCGCGGTGCTCGGCCCGGGCGGGATCGGCAAGTCGCGGACGATCGACGAATTGTTCAACCGGCTCGATCCCCATTCCGGCATAGGCGGATCGACCCTGTGGTCGCTGGTCCGGGTCGATCATGACACCCAGCGCGCGAGCGGCGGCCGGTTTCTCGGGGATTGCCTGCGCGGCCTCGCCTTTCCCCATCCCTCGCCCGCCGATCCGACGTTGGCGGATTCCGAGGCGGCGATCCTCGACTGGCTCGGGCGCTTCGTCGGCGATGGTACCGCCGCTCTGCAGGCCGGGCTCGCCGCGATAGACGGCAAAGGCGGCGAGGCCGGCGCCGAGGCGGCGGCCTTCATCCTGCTGACGGCGATCATCGCCAGGCTGCGCGACGGTCCGATCGCCCTCCACCTGTCGAACATGCACTGGACCGACGGGTTCGAGATCGACGTCATCATCGAGCTGATGCACCGGCTCGCCGCGGTCGAACGGCAATTGCCGAACGGAGTGCTTCTGATCCTCGAGGGCCGCGAAGGCGAGATGGTCGAAAGCCGCGCCGACAGCGATCTCACCACCGAGGCCTGGCGCCGCCTCTACGAATCGAGGCTGACCCATACGCGGCTCGTCATGCGCCCCTGGTCGGACGAAGACAGCCAGCTTTTTCTCGAGGAGCTGATTACGGCGCTTGCCGGCCGCCCGCTAAACGATTCCTCGGCCCAGCAGAGGATCGTCGATCATGTGCTGAAGTCGTCGCTGGGCAATCCGATGCAGATCATCGAGCATGTCCGACTGCTGGTCGACAACCGCTGGCTGCGCATCGAGCCGGACGGCTCGGCCGTCTTCGACCCTCCCGTCCGGCCGCCGAGCTCGCTGGTCGACCTCATCGCCGCTCGGGTCGAGTTCATCAATCGGGAGTCGGGAAACGACGAAATCGTCGCTCTGCTGAAAATCTGCGCCGAAATCGGGCTGAGGACGGATCCCGACCTGTTCGGAGCGATCACCAATGCCCTCAGCGACGCGCGGCTGCTCGCGACCTTGTCCCATTGGCGGGTGGCGAAAGTTCGGGAAGGTGAGGTCCGGGACTTCGAGTTCCTCCACGAGTCCTATCGCGAAGCGTTTCGCCGGATCGGCTGGCGGTCGAAAGGCGGCGAGCGTTTGCGCCGGGCGGCGCTGGCGCGACTGTCGCCGGCCGCGGAGCAGCCGCCCGACCGGGCCGTGGCCGCCTGCCGCCTGGCGCAGCTGGCCCCGGATTCCGACCTCCGGGCGGCTGCCGCCGACCTCGAGGCGGTGCTTGCGCGACACCGCGGCGAGCCGCAGGCGGTCGTCGCCCTCTGCCGCGAGCTTCTCGACCTGCCCAAGCATGTCCTGGACTGGCAGCGCCGCTTCGCCCTGGCCTGCACGCTGGCGGACACGCTGGTCGTCTACGGCAATTGGGAAGAAGCGCTGCAGGCGATCGAGCGCGCTCAGCGGGACCTCGGCGAACTGGGTCGGGGACATGCGATGGAGACCGCGCAGCTGGCCTACCGGGCCGGGAACATGCTTGGCGACGTCCACAGGATGCGCGACGGGATCGACTGCGTTCGCCAAGGTCTTCGTGCGCTCGACGAGGTGGGTCAGGACGGTGATCCGGCCGAGGCGATAGCGACCCGCGAGCTGCTCGAGAACAGACTCGGCGTGCTGCTCTGGTTCTCGGGGCGTCTGAACGAGGGGATCGGCCATCAGTATCGGGCGTTGCGGTCGGCGTTGAAGCACGATCAGGGGGGCGAGCGGGAGCTTCTCTTCTCCAACGAAGTCGGCATGTCGATGACCTTCCGTTATCCCAGCCGCGGCCTTCGGTTGCTCGACCGGGCGGTCGCCCTGCTGGAACGGCTGGGCGAAACCTGCGACCCGAGCAACGACTATGCCCGGGTCCAGCGCGACATCGCCCGGCTGGTCCTGGCGGGGGAGGATCAGGCGATCACGGCGATCCGGGAGGGTCTCATGACCTTCCTGAAGACCGGGCGGCCTTCCATCTACGCCGAGGCTCTGGGCTGGCTGACGGCCGGCGCCTGCGAGATCGCACTGGGCTCTGCCGCGCGCGCTAAGCCGCTGTTCGGAGAAGCGACCGCCAGCGCGGCCCGGTGTCGAAACCTGCGCATTCGATGGAAGGCTCATCTTGCCTATGCGTCTGCGGCCGCTGCGGCCGACGGCGCGTCCAGCGAGAGCGGTCATGCCCGCTATGCCGGGCAGCTGCTTGCCGACTCGCTCCAGCATGTCGACGGCGGCGCGCGCGACGCCTGGGGGCGGACGATCCGGCTGCCTCTCGAACATGCACGCAGGCTGTGTGGCGGCGACGCACGGCTCGACAGCATCATCGCCGACATAGACGGCGGCAATCCGCCGTCCTGGCTGGTCGAATGGAGCGCACGCCCAGCGGCGCTGAGCCGGGCCGGTGAGCCGTTCCAGATCCTTCATGTCCGCCGCGGTCCGACGGACATCTTCCTGATGGGCTAAGCAGGCGGCTACCGGCCGCGCCAGGCGAGCAAGGCGCTCCTCAAAGCCTCTTCGAGTTGGTCCCAATCGCCGGGGCAGTGGGCGTCGCTGCCGTGGAACCAGCCCCGGCTGTACAGGCCGCGCCGGCCGAGCTCCGAGGCGAGATGCCGGCGAAAAGGGTCCGTCCGGAACGATCGTCCCCGCCGCTCGATCGAAAAGAAGCCTGGATGTGTGACGAGAGCGAGTTCGTCGCCCAGCCCGAGCGCCTCGACGTCTCCGGAGACAGCGGCGACCATCCTGTCGAGTTCGTTCCGCCATGAGGGCCAGACGGGCGCGCGGGCGAGCAAGGCCTCTGCGGCGATCAATCCGGCCAGGCTCCAGGTTTCGCTCCAATTGGTCGAGCTGATCTTCGCCGACTCGGTCCGATCGATCAGGGCCGAGGGGCCGAGCAGGGCGGCGACGGGCATGCCGTTGGCAAGGCCTTTGCCGATGCAGATCATGTCCGGCTTCGCGCCGCGCTCGGCGGCGCTGCCGAGCCGCGAATACTTGAGGTGCGAGGTCACCTCGTCGCAAACGGTCGCCGCGCCCAGCCGCTGGGCCCTCTCGATCAGCGCCTGCAACCCCGTCCCCGGCCATACCTCGGGCCTCGTCACCACGGCGGCGAGGCGGCTGCCGACCTCGTCCAGCCTTGCCAGAGCGGCTTCGGCCCCAAGTGACGGATCCAAGGTCAGAGCGAGCTTTGAAACCGCGTCCGGGACTCCCAGCGAGTCCGGTTCCGCCGAATAGGCGCCGGCGACGGCCCAGTCGTGCCAGCCATGGTAGCCGTCGCTCAGCACGAGGTCCCGGCCGGTCGCCTGGCGAGCCAGCCGAATGGCGACGGCGCAACTGTCTGCGCCAGTCTTGAAAAAGCGCACCGTTTCATAGCGGCCGAGGCGCGAGAGCAACGTCCGCGCAGCCTCCGCCTCGATGACCGAAGGGACGGTCGGCGCCCCGGCCGCCAGCGCACGGGTGGCGGCGGCGACGATCTCTTCACGGCCGTGGCCCCAGACCACCGAGCCCAGGCAGAGATCGAAATCGAGCCAGGCCTTTCCCTGCCTGTCCCAGAAACGCGCTCCCTCGCCGCGAAGCCACAGGTCGGGCCCGCCGTCGGCGGTCGCGACCAACGGAACCTTGCCGCTCGTGCTGCAGAAGGGCGGCCCGCTCATCGCACCTTCTCCCCCGGCCATGCGCTCGGCAGGAGCCGCTGCGCCTGCACGACGTTGCCATGGAAGTCGACGACAATGTCCTCGGCGCAGTTCCGCCGCCGCCGCTCGAAGAAATAATGGTTTCCTCGCAGCCGGGCGAAATTTTCGACCAGAAAGACGAGGCCGCGCGGATCGTCGAAGCCGTCGGCGCCGAGAACCAGCGGCAGTGCGATCGGACCGTTGCCCGGAGCGCGATGAGCAAGCTGAACTCGGTCCTTGAAGGCAATGCCGCAGCGCGCTTCCGCCTCTTCCCAGAAACGCGGCGCGCTGACCCGATCGCTGTGCAGGTCAATTCCGGCGAGGTCGCGTCCCGAGGCCGCCACGTCGAGCAGGGCCCGCCGGAGCGGGGCTTCGACATAGCGCCACAGATCTTCGGTGATCGACTCGCCCCAGCGGCTCCAGAAGACCGCCAGGTTGCGCTTCTGCGCGGCGATGCGGTGAGGGCCGGAGCTGAACTCCCAATGATAGGCGCGCGCCGCCGGAGTGACCAGCAATTGCCCGACCCGGCCGAGCCTCAAGGCCAGGTCGAGATCGTCATAGGCCTGATGATAATGCTCGTCGAAGCCACCCGCATCGCGGAACTGGTCGCCGCGGAAGGCGCCGAAGCCGAAGGTCATGCTCTGCACCGCGAACGGCTCCTCCGGCAGAGCCTCGATCGTGGCGTTGAGGAAGGTGTGTCGACCCACCATCCCGTAGAATGTGAGGCCGGCATGGTTGATGCCGCCGGACTGCGGGTAGAGGAGCACCCCGGACACCGCCGAGACGGATCGGTCCGAAAAGGGCGCGCAGAGGGCGCCGACCCATTCCCCCTCGAGAATAGAGTCGCTCTCCAGGCGGATCACGATTTCGCCGGTGGCGCGGGCGAGCGCCTCGTTGCACGATCGCCCCTCCCCCAGCGGCGTCGGGTGGCGGATGAGGACGACGTCGAAGCGGGTCGAAAGATCCGCGCAAGCGCGATCGATCACTTCGCGCGCATCGCCATTGCATCCATCGTCGATGAGGATCAGCTGCGGCCCCGGCGGCAGAGTAGCCCGAAGACTGGTGATGAACATCGCCAGGATCGGCGCTTGCTGGAGAATTGGAACGATGATGGAGACCGTCGAAGCGAGCACCGATCCTCCAGCCGCTGCCGCGGTCGATAATTCCTGATTATCGATCATCCGCCGGCGTGCGGCAGGCTTTGGAAGGACAGGTCAGAGAAAGAGCGCGGCCGCTCGAATGGATGCAGCTGATGCCTCTACGAGGAACCATCATCGGTCCGAAGGAAAATGGCAGACGTGGTGGACTTCAGCCGGTTCGATCACCGGCCGACCCCATCGCCCTCGAAGCCGCATTGATCGGGCATTCCCCTGCCGGATTCCGCGCAGGCCGAAGGTTGCCGATCCTGGGTAATCCCGAAAGGGCGGTTACATCCGCGCCGGCAGCGGGACAGTTCGGATCTGCGGTCGGTCCTCCCCGGCCGGTCTGCCGCGACAATATGCGACAAATTCGCCTGTCTTCCGGTATGGCTCAGCGACACCGTCAGCAAGCCCTTCAATCCCCGCGAGCTGCACGATCCATGCCGTGCTCGACCGCCATGGCCTGGTCAAGCGGATGCGGCCGCGGCGGCGCTCGACCGGAACGGCTCTCTCGCAAGGCGCGCGGCCCAACGACCTGTGGTGCGCCGACTTCAAGGGCGAGTTCAAGCTCGGCAACGGCCGCTATTGCTACCCGCTCACCGTCACCGACCATGCCTCGCGCTACCTGCTTTTGTGCGAGGCGCTGGAGTCGGTCCGCGAGGCGTCGGCGATCGCCGCCTTCGAGCAGCTGTTTTGGAGCGCGGCCTGCCAGGCGCGATCCGCTCGGATAACGGCATACCCTTCGCCAGCCCCAACGGGCTCTACAACCTCTCGAAGCTGTCGGTCTGGTGGCTGAGGCTCGGCATCGGGATCGAGCGCATCGAGCCGGGCCGCCCGCAGCAGAACGGGCGCCACGAACGCATGCACCTCACCCTCAAGCAGGAAGCGACCAGGCCCGCCGGCATGAACTTCCTCCAGCAGCAGGGCCGCTTCGACGCCTTCGTCGGCGAATATAACGATGAGCGGCCGCACGAAGCACTCGCCATGAAAGTCCCGGCCGAAGCCTACGCCCCCTCAGAGCGAAGCTATGAAGGGCTGCCCGAGCTCGACTACCCCCTCCACGACCGCGACGTCACCGTCACCTGCTGCGGACGTATCTGCATGCACCGAAAGAAGATCAACATCTCAACCGTGCTCGCCGGCCAGCGCCTCGGAATCAAGGAAGTCGACGACGGCATCTGGCTCGTCAGCTTCATCCACTACGACTTGGGATATATCGACCTGGAGCAACGCACATTGCAAACCCTCGACAACCCGTTCGGCCCGAGGTTGTCACCCATGTCTTAGGAACAATCTGTCACCCATGTGTCCGGGCTGGACAATATTGGCTCTGGCGGAGACGGAGGGATTCGAACCCTCGGTAGGAGTAATCCCCCTACGGCGGTTTAGCAAACCGCTGGTTTCAGCCACTCACCCACGTCTCCGGCGCCGAAGCGACGCCCTATATAGGCGCGAATCCAATCGTTCAACCGAGCCGTGAAGGCTCATCGCCCGCCCGCGCTCTTGCACCCCCGGCGGCGGAGCGGTAGCCCGGGGCCATGGAGGTCGTCGGCGGCTACGAGGAGCAGGGCTACGCGCATCTACGGGGGCTGGTTGATGGTCGGGTTGCGGGGGCCTTCCTGCATCGGATTGCGAAGGATCTCGGCAAGACCGCTCTACCGCTTCGAGGCAAGGACGCCCATCCCCGAGTGCTCAAGCGGCCGGCCCTCCAGGTTTTCAGCGCCGATTACGCGCCGATGCAATTCTTCCTCTTCGGCCTCACTCCCCTGATGAGCCGGATCGTCGGCCGCGAGCTCCTTCCCACCTACGATTACTTCCGGGTCTACCGCGCCGGCGACATCTGCCGGGTCCATTCCGACCGCGACGCCTGCGAGCACAGCCTCTCGCTCACCCTCGACTATAGCGACGGCAAGGTCTGGGACCTCGAGATCGGCAGCCGGGCGCTTCCCGGCGTCCAGAAGCTCGTGACCGAGGATTTCGGCGACGAGACCTACGCCTCGGTGGCAATGGCGCCGGGAGACGCCCTATTGTACCGCGGCATCCACCGCCGCCACGGGCGCATGACCCCGAACCCCAACCGCTGGTCCGCCCACCTTTTCCTGCACTGGGTCGAGGCCGAGGGCGAGTATCGCGATCAGGCTTTCCAGGGCGCCGACCCCGCGCCAGGCAAGGTCAATTTCGGCTGACCCAGGTTGGCTTCCCGTCTTTTGGGCGCTAGGCGCCGCGGATGCTCAACCTCAGCTTCGTCCGCGAGAACAGGGAGATCGTCGAAAAGGCGGTCCGCGAGAAGAACGCCGTCCTGGACCTGGACCGGCTGCTCGAGCTCGACGGCGAGGTCCGCGGGCTGAAGACCCGGATCGACGAGCTGCGCAGGCAGCGCAACGAGATCAGCGCCAGCTTCAAGACCGCCGATCCGGCCGAACGGCCCGCGCTCGGCGCCAGGGCCAAGGCCTTTGGAGCGGAGGCGGCGGAGGCCGAGACGGCGCTGGCCGAGCGCTCGGCCGAGCTCGAAGGGCTGGCCTTGCGGCTCCCCAACATCCCCTGGGAAGGCGCGCCGGTCGGACCGGACGAGAGCTTCAACACCGTCGTCCGAACGGAAGGCGAGCCGCCGGACTTCGGCTTCGAGCCGCGCGACCATGTCGCCCTCGTCGAGATGAACGACTGGGCGGACCTCTCCCGGATCACTCAGGTCGCCGGCTCGCGCATGTACGCTCTGAAGGGCCGGCTGGCGCTGCTCGAGCAGGCTTTGATGTTCTGGGCCCAGCAGATCATCGCCGGGGACGGCTTCACCTTGATGACGGTGCCGGCACTGGCCAGGCCGCAGGCCTTCGTCGCCACCGGCCATTTCCCGGGGCACGAGGAAGAGGCCTATGAGATCGAGAAGGACGGGCTCTACCTCGCCGGCACCGGCGAGATCGCCTTGACCTCGCTCCATTCGGGCGAGATTCTCGAGGCCGGCCAGCTGCCGATCCTCTA
>JASLBD010000310.1 GCA_030146745.1 Allosphingosinicella sp.
AGCAGCGGCTCCAGACCCGCCCAGTTCCCGACCCCGGCGAACGTGCCGTTGATGAAGAAGGACGGGGTTCCGTTCACGCCCTGCTCGTCGCCCAGCTTCTTGATCGCCGCGACCTTCTCGAGCACCGCCGGATCGGAGAGGCAGGACTGGATGCGTGAGCTGGGCATTCCGCGCACGCGGAAGAACTCGTCGATCCCGCCCGCCTTCACGATGACCGCCGCCGCGTCGCGTGGAGCCATGGTCTGCAGGGCCTGCTGCTGCTCCGCGGGCATCGACTGGATCTTGCCCATCCACTGGGCCTGGTCCTTGTAGAGTTGCTCGATCGACGGGAAGAAGGCGTTCTCGTTCTGACACAGGAGAAGCATCGAGACCCCCGGATCGGTCGGGAAGAGGAGGTAGGGGCGGAATTCCCAGCTGACCTGGCCGCTCTTCACATAGGTGTCGCGAAGCTCGGGGGCGCCCTGCTCCTCGAACTCGGCGCAGACGTGGCAGCCCAGCGATCCATATTCGACCAGCTTCACCGGCGCGTCGGGATTGCCCATCCGGAAGCCGCCCTCTGGCGTCTTGACCACGGTCTGGGTCCAGTCGCCGTTATTCGGCGCCGGGATCTGCTTCAGGGCGCTGTTGTCGGCAGGAGCCGCCGAATTGCTGCCGCCGCCGTCGCCGCAACCGACGAGCAAAAGCGCCAAAGCGGCCACACCGGCCGTGAGCATGGACTTCATCTTTTCGTCTCTCCACCAATTCTGCCGAGCACCGGGATGGCGACCGCCGCCCCCAGCCCGGCCTCGTTAGCCGCGACTCCGCGCGCCAGCGACTCCAAACAGGCGCGAAGCTCCGGATCCGCCACCTCGCGCAGGGAATCCCCGAGCTCGACCGGGATCGGACGCAGGGACTGCGGCGCCGCCCTGCTCCTGGCCCGGGCAATCTGAACCAATCCTTGCCTGAAGGCGACCCGGGCCACCGCCTGATAGCCGAAGAAGCGGTTGACCCGCTCGACGATCACCGGGACGACATGCTGCATCATCGGAGCGTGAGCGCCCTCGACGATCAGGTTCAAGACTCCGTCCGAACGCTTGCCGGCCGGGAAGCGGATCGATTCGGGCGAGGAGACGGCGGCGTAGCGGTCGCCGACGATCTCGCGCCAGCGGCTGACGATCGACGACTGAACGAAGCCGAAGCGGCGAAAGGCGGCCCGGCCGACATCGGGGACGATATCCGACACCGCCCGGGCACGGTTCGCCCGCGGCGACTCCGCCCGTCTTTTCGAAATGCCGCCCGATTTCGCCATCCGGCGGATCATGGCATAGGCACCCGATGTCAGTCGATGCTTCCGATGCCCTGTTGCGGTGGTTTGCTGTGGATAAGCGGCGGCTGCCCTGGCGGACGGAAGGCACTGAGCGGCCGGATCCCTATCGGATATGGCTGTCGGAGATCATGCTTCAGCAGACCACCGTCGCCCATGCCTCGCCTTATTTCGAGTTCTTCGCCCGCCGCTGGCCGACGGTCGAGGCGCTGGCCGCGGCCGCCGACGAGGAGCTCATGGCCGCCTGGGCGGGCCTCGGCTATTATGCCCGCGCCCGCAACCTCATCGCCTGCGCCCGCAAGGTCGCCGGGCAGCATGGCGGCCGCTTTCCGGACAGCGAGGAAGGGCTTCGCAAGCTTCCCGGCATCGGCCGCTACACCGCCGCCGCCATCGCCGCCATCGCCTTCGGGCGGCGGGCGGTGGTGGTCGATTCCAACGTCGAGCGGGTCGTGGCCCGGCTGTTCGCGGTCGAAACCGAGCTTCCGGCGGCCCGGGAGGAGATCTACCGGCTCGCCGGCTCGATCACGCCCGGCCGCGAGACCGGCGACTTCGCCCAGGCGATGATGGATCTCGGCGCCACGATCTGCACTCCGCGCTCGCCCGATTGCGGCCGTTGCCCCCTCGCCTCGCTCTGCGCGGCGCGGGCGGCGGGCGAGCCCCACCTCTATCCCCGCAAGGCCGCGAAGGCGCCCAGGCCGAGGCGGGAGGGGATCGCCTATTGGCTTGAGCATGACGGGCACGTCCTCCTCGTCCGGCGGCCCGCCAAGGGGCTCCTGGGCGGGATGCTGGCGCTTCCGACCGACGCCGAAGGCGCTCCCGCCGAAGCCCGCTGGCGCGAGGCGGGGAGCGTCGACCATGTCTTCACCCATTTCGCCCTCACCATGAAGCTGCTCTGCGCCGACGCCCGCGAGCGGCCGGGCGGGACCTGGTGGCCGATCGGGCGGATCGGCGAGGCCGGCCTTCCGACCCTGTTCGCCAAACTTGCCGCCCGCGGCGCCGAATGGCGGGCCGCCGAATGAGGCCGGGCTTCACCGGCGCCGGGCTCGACCGCGCCGACCATCTGCGCCTCGACGAGGTTCGGCTTGCGGAGCTTGCGGCGAGCTTCGAGGCGCGGCTTTTGCGCCTGAGCGGGCTCGATCCGGAGCTGGACGAGGACGGCCGGCTCGGCTGGGACGTGATGGCCGAGGTGGAGGAGCGCATCTTCCTCGGCTTTCGCGAGGGCGCGCCCTTGTTCGCGCCGCTGATCCGCGCCGAGCCGGGGCAGCGGGCCTGGTCGGTCTTCGCCTTGCTCGACCGGATGGCGGCGTCGGACACCGCCGTCTGGGGCACCGCCCGAAGCCTGATCGAGTGGCACAACCGGCACCTTTTCTGCGGCGCCTGCGGGACCGCGACGGCGCCCTTCCGGGGCGGCTGGGGCCGGCGTTGCGGCGGCTGCGGGCTCGAGCATTTCCCGCGCGTCGACCCGGTGGTGATCATGCTCGCCGAGCATGACGGGCGGGTGCTTCTCGGCCGCCAGCGGCAATATCCGGCCGGCCGCTATTCCGCCCTCGCCGGCTTCGTCGAGCCGGGCGAATCGATCGAGGAGGCGGTGGCGCGCGAGCTCGGCGAGGAAGCGGGGATCGAGGTGAGCGACGTCCGCTACGTCGCCAGCCAGCCCTGGCCCTTCCCCGGCCAGCTGATGATCGCCTGCACCGCGGCCGCGGCCGGCGACGAGATCCTTCTCGACGCCAACGAGCTGGAGGACGCGATCTGGGTGGACCGGGAGGGCGTGAAGGCGGCGCTGGCGGGGGAGCCGGGGGCGCCGTTCCTGGGCCCGCCCCCATTCGCCATCGCCTATACCTTGCTCAGCCACTGGGCCGAAACTTAAATCCTCCCCGGCATTTGCCGGGGAGGGGGACCAGGCGAAGCCTGGTGGAGGGGCTCTTCCGGCGCTGTAGAACCCCTCCACCGCGCTTCGCGCGGTCCCCCTCCCCGCGAAATCGCGGGGAGGATTTCCCCATGTCTTGCCCCGTCTCCCTCCCCCGCCTAAAGGGGCTCGCGAATTTCCCTCATCCCGCGCCCGTCCGCGGGCCGCCCTGGAGGTCTTTGAAGGCATGGACAACCGCTCCAACACGATTGCGGGCTGGGTGCTCGGCGCCGGCATCGTCGCGCTCGGCGCCTCGATCGTCTCCGGCGAGATCTTCCACCAGGAGCGGCCCGAGAAGATGGGCTATCCGATCGAGGGCGTGGTCATTCCGGGCGAAGAGAAGACCGCCGAGCCGCCGATCGCCAATTTCCTCGCCGCGGCCAGCGTCGCCAAGGGAGAGGGCCAGTTCAAGAAGTGCACGGCCTGCCACACCATCAACAAGGGCGGCGCCACCGGCCAGGGCCCCAATCTGTGGGGCGTGATGGGCAGCGGGATCGGCAAGCATGCGCCCGGCTTCCCCTATTCGCCGGCCCTCGCCGGCAAGGGCGGCACCTGGGACTGGGAGAGCATGAGCCAGTGGATCAAGTCGCCGCGCGACTTCGCTCCGGGGACCAAGATGACCTTCGCCGGAATCGGCAAGGCCGAGGACCGGGCCGACCTGCTCGCCTATCTCAACGCCCAGAGCGACAGCCCGCTGCCGCTGCCGACGCCGCAGGCGGCCCCCGCCGCCCCGGCGGGCGATCCCAAGGCCGCCGCCGAGAAAGCGGACCAGCCGGCCGCCGGCGACATGGGCGAGACGGAGCCGGTTCTGAACGAGCAGCAGGCCACTCCGAACCGGATCGGCGGCGATGGCGCGCCCTCGGTCACGGGCCGGGCGGAACAGCAAAAGCGATAGGCGGCCGAGGGGAATGGCCGGAAGCAAGGCGCCCACCCCCGAAGCCTATCTCGGCGAGCTTGAGCCGGAGCGGGCCGCGCTCGTCTCCCGGCTGCGCGACCTGATCAACGCCAACCTCCCCGACGGCTATGCGGAGCGGATGAACTGGGGGATGATCAGCTGGGAAGTCCCGTCCGAGCTTTATCCGAACACCGGCAACGGCCAGCCGCTCGTCTATGCCGCGCTCGCGGCGCAGAAGAACCACACCGCCCTCTACCTCAATTGCGTCTACGCCTCGGCCGAGCGGACCGAGCGGCTGAAGGCGCAGTGGGCGGCGGCGGGAAAGAAGCTCGACATGGGCAAGAGCTGCCTTCGCTTCAAACGGCCCGAGGACGTCGCCGAGGACGTGCTGGCCCGGACGATCCGCTCGGTCCCGGTGGATCGCTTCATCGCGGAGCACGAGGCGGGGCGGGCCCGCTGACTTTCGTCATGCCGGACTTGATCCGGCATCCATGAACACGGCGTGGCCGTTATTTCCACGAGCCGTGTTCATGGATTCCGGCTTTCGCCGGAATGACAGCAGCCTCAGTCGCAGGTCACCCGCTCGCCATTGGCGGCGTAATAGTCGCAGACGTGCTTCCAGGCTTCCTCGGCGGAGTCGACGAAGGTGAACAGCTTGAGGTCGTCGGGCGCGATGACGCCTTCCTCGACCAGGGCCTCGAAATTCACCACCCGCTCCCAGAATTCCCGTCCGAAGAAGAGGATCGGAAGCGGCTTGACCTTGCCGGTCTGAACGAGGGTGAGCAGTTCGAAGGCCTCGTCGAACGTTCCGAAGCCGCCGGGGAAGATCGCGACGGCGCGGGCGCGGAGAAGGAAGTGCATCTTCCTGAGCGCGAAATAGTGGAACTGGAAGCTGAGCGAGGGCGTGACGTAGGCGTTGGGCATCTGCTCGTGCATCAGGACGATGTTGAGCCCGACCGATTCTGCGCCTTCGTCGTGAGCGCCCCGGTTCGCCGCTTCCATGATCGAGGGGCCGCCGCCCGAGCAGACGACGAAATGCCTCCAGCCCCTGTCGTCCGGGTCGCAGCGGCTGGCGAGCCGGGCGAGCTGCCGCGCCTCCTCGTAATATCTGCTCTTGGCCTTGAGCCGCTCGGCGATGTGGCGCTGCCGGTCGGTGGCGGCGGCGGCGATCAGGGCGTCGGCCTTGGCCGGCTCGGGGATTCGGGCGGATCCGTAGAAGACGAAGAGCGAGCCGATCTTGGCCTCGTCGAGCAGCAGCTCGGGCTTCAGCAATTCGAGCTGGAAGCGGACCGGGCGAAGATCCTCGCGAAGCAGGAAGTCCATGTCCTGGAAGGCGAGGCGATAGGCGTCGTGCTCGGTCTGAGGCGACTGAGTCTGCTGGGCGGCGGTCCGGGCTTCCTGGCGGGCGTCCGGGAAGGTCCGGTTGGGGGGGACGGGATCGGTCATGGCGCCCGTTTAGCGGCAATAAGGCCCCTGTCCCATGTCGAAATGAAGATGGTCGCGGTGGAAGGCGTCGGCGTCGGGGCCGAGCACGATTCCGAAGCGGCGGCAGGCGGCGGCGTGGACTGCGCGAAGGAAGCGGCGGACGTCCCGGTCGCCGCCGTTCCAGCCGTCCTTGACTGTGATCCGGCGGCCGTCGGCGAGGACGAAGGCGCCGATGTCCACGGCATTGGCGCGGCCATGCTCGCTGAGCCGGGCGCCGGGGCGGCCGTTGACCGGCCGGCAGCTGTAGGTGCCGAGGCTCTCCACCTTGACGACCCGGCTGCCGAGCCAGGCGCTGGCGGCGGGCTGCATCGCCTCGCGCGCCCAGCGCCCGAACTGGCGCGCCAGCGGGCAGGTCATCGCTCCGAGATTGGCGACCGGGGTGCCGATGTCGAGGAGCTGGACGGCGCCGGTCGCGGTGCAGCCGTTGCCGAACACCCGGTCGGGGAGGGCCTTGAAGCGGACGCCCTCGCGCGCGAGGTCGGCCTGGCACTGGAGGGTGCTCCGTGCGACGGCGGGCGGATCCCGGGCGACGGGCCCCGGCCGGCGGTCGCCGGACGGGATGCAGCCTGCCAGAAGCAAGGTCAGCAAAATCGCCCATCTTCGCATCTGGCAAGGGTGCAAGCGACGCGACGCGGCGTCAACAACCCCTCTCCCGTCCTTACGGGAGAGGAGGGGCCCGCCCGTGAAACGGGTGGGAGGTGAGGGTCTGTACGCCGGACTCAGAAAAGACCCTCACCTCCCAAGCCTCCGGCTTGGGCCCCTCCTCTCCCGCGAAAGGCGGGAGAGGGGAGTCCCGCGGTTGACACCGTCGCCCGCGCCCCTAAACCCCGCCACGGGCCACGCCGTCCCAACGCGGCGCGTGCTCTCTGTGAGGAGAGTTGAAGTGACGATCGCCAAACCCGACGTGCGCCCTGAGCGTCCCTTTTTCTCCTCCGGCCCGTGCGCGAAGCCGCCCGGCTGGGGCCCCGAACATCTCGCTCTGGGCTCGCTCGGGCGCTCGCACCGCTCGAAGCTGGGCAAGGCGCGGCTCGGCCACGCGATCGAGCTGACCCGGCGGGTGCTCCGGATTCCGGCCAGCCACCGGATCGGAATCGTGCCCGCCTCCGACACCGGCGCCGTCGAGATGGCCTTGTGGTCGATGCTCGGCGCCCGCCCCGTCACCCTGCTCGCCTGGGAGAGCTTCGGCGAGGGCTGGGTGACCGACGTCGTCAAGCAGCTCAAGCTCGACGCCAATGTGATCAAGGCGGATTATGGCGAGCTGCCCGATCTCGCCTCCGTCGATCCGGGACACGACGTCGTCTTCACCTGGAACGGCACCACCTCGGGGGTCAAAGTCCCGGACGGCGACTGGATCAGCGACTCGCGCGAGGGCCTGACCATCGCCGACGCCACCTCCGCCGCCTTCGCTCAGCCCCTCCCCTGGGACAAGATCGACGTCGCCACCTTCAGCTGGCAGAAGGCGCTCGGCGGAGAGGGCGGCCACGGCATGCTCGTCCTCGGGCCGCGCGCCGTCGAGCGGCTGGAGAGCTACACGCCGCCCTGGCCGCTGCCCAAGATCTTCCGGCTGACCAAAAGCGGCAAGCTGATCGAGGGCATCTTCCAGGGCGAGACGATCAACACGCCATCGATGCTGGCCGTCGAGGATTATATCTTCGCGCTCGAATGGGCGGTCGGAGTCGGCGGGCTGGCGGGTCTCATCGCCCGCTCCCAAGCCAATGCCGCGGCCGTGGATGCCTGGGTCGAGCGCACCGGCTGGGTGGAGCATCTCGCCCGGGTTCCGGAGACCCGCTCCAACACCAGCGTCTGCCTCAAGTTCGCCGAAGCCGGCGATCCGGAGGCTCAGGCGGCCCTGGTCAAGAAGATGACCGGGCTGCTCGATGCGGAAGGCGCCGGCTTCGACCTCGCCAGCTACCGCGACGCACCGCCGGGCCTGAGGCTGTGGTGCGGGGCGACCGTGGACACCGACGATCTCGAGGCGCTCTTCCCCTGGCTCGACTGGGCCTGGCACGAGGCGAGGAGCTGACTGTCGTCCCAGCGAAGGCTGGGACCCCAGCGAGATAAAGCCGCCGAGCCCTTCACCCCACGGGGCCCCAGCCTTCGGGTTCCCATCAAAAGTAATACTTTGATGGGGTCCCTCCTGGGGCGACGGAGTAACGAAATGCCCAAAGTTCTGATTTCCGATTCCATGGACCCCAAGGCCGCCGAGATATTCCGCGACAAGGGCGTCGAGGTCGACGAGCGGCCCGGCCTCTCCAAGGACGAGTTGAAGGCGATCATCGGCGGCTATGACGGCCTCGCCATCCGCTCCGCCACCAAGGTCACCGAGGACCTGCTCTCAGCGGCGACGAACCTGAAGGTGATCGGCCGCGCCGGCATAGGGGTGGACAATGTCGACATCCCGGCCGCCACGGCCCGCGGAATCGTCGTCATGAACACGCCTTTCGGCAATTCGATCACCACCGCCGAGCACGCCATCGCGCTGATGTTCGCTCTCGCCCGCGACCTTCCCGCCGCCGATTCCTCCACCCAGGCGGGCAAGTGGGAGAAGAACCGCTTCATGGGAGTGGAGCTGACCAACAAGACGCTCGGGCTGATCGGCGCCGGCAATATCGGCTCGATCGTCGCCGACCGGGCGCTCGGCCTGAGAATGAAGGTCGTCGCCTACGATCCCTTCCTGACGCCGGAGCGGGCGCTCGACCTCGGGGTCGAGAAGGCCGAGCTGGACGAGCTGCTCGCCCGGGCCGACTTCATCACCCTCCACACGCCGCTGACCGAGCAGACCCGCAACATCCTCTCCCGCGAGAATCTGGCCAAGACCCGCAAGGGCGTGCGGATCGTCAATTGCGCCCGCGGCGGGCTCGTCGACGAGGTCGCGCTCAAGGAGGCGCTGGAAAGCGGCCATGTCGCCGGAGCGGCGCTCGACGTGTTCGTCGAGGAGCCGGCGAAGGAGAGCCCGCTGTTCGGAACGCCGGGCCTCGTCGCTACCCCGCATCTCGGCGCCTCGACCACTGAGGCGCAGGTCAACGTCGCCATCCAGGTCGCCGAGCAGATGGCCGAGTTCCTGATGCGCGGCGGGGTTACCAACGCCCTCAACATGCCTTCGCTCTCCGCCGAGGAGGCGCCGCGGCTGCGGCCCTACATGGCGCTGGCCGAGAAGCTCGGCTCGCTCGTCGGGCAGCTTTCGCACGGGCCGATCGCCGGCCTCTCGATCGAGGTGGAGGGCGCCGCCGCCGAGCTCAACATGAAGCCGATCACCGGCGCCGTCCTGGCCGGCTTCATGCGCATCCATTCCGACACGGTGAACATGGTCAACGCGCCCTTTCTGGCCAAGGAGCGCGGGCTCGACGTGCGCGAGATACGCCACGACCGCGAGACCGACTACCACACCCTGCTGAGGGTCTCGGCGATGACCTCGGCGGGCGACCGGCCGGTCGCCGGCACCCTGTTCGCCAATTCGACTCCGCGACTGGTCGAGATCTTCGGAATCCGGGTCGAGGCGGAGCTCGAGGGCGAAATGATCTACATCGTCAACGAGGACACGCCCGGCTTCATCGGCCGGCTCGGAACCCTGCTCGGGGAGGAAGGAGTCAACATCGGCACCTTCAGCCTCGGCCGCCGCGAGGCCGGAGGCGAGGCCGTCGCTTTGGTTTCCGTCGACAGCCACATCGGGCCCGATCTGGTCGCGAAGCTGCAGGGCCTTCCGGGCGTGAAGAGGGTGGCGCCGCTTCGGTTTTAAAATCCTCCCCTGCATTCGCAGGGGAGGGGGACCGGCCGAAGGCTGGTGGAGGGGCCTTGCTGAGTCTGAAGAACCCCTCCACCGCGCTTCGCGCGGTCCCCCTCCCCGCGAAATCGCGGGGAGGAATTTAGGGAGGAGAGTGGACCTTCCCCCTCCGTCTCCCTAGAGCCTCCTCTCGTCATCAGCAGGAGCATCGCGTGGCCAACGTCACCGTCATCGGCGTCCAGTGGGGCGACGAGGGGAAGGGCAAGATCGTCGACTGGCTGGCGAGCCGGGCCGACGTCGTCGCCCGCTTTCAGGGCGGCCACAATGCCGGCCACACGCTCGTCGTCGGCGACCAGACCTACAAGCTCTCCCTGCTGCCCTCGGGCATCGTCCGCGGCACGCTCTCCGTCATCGGCAACGGGGTCGTGCTCGATCCCTGGGCCCTGAGGGCGGAGGTCGAGCGGCTTGGCGAGCAGGGCGTCGCGGTCACTCCCGAGATCCTGCATATCGCCGACACCTGCCCGCTCATCCTCCCCTTCCACCGCGACCTCGACGCCTTGCGCGAGGACGCTTCCGGCCAGGGCAAGATCGGGACGACGAGGCGCGGCATCGGCCCGGCCTACGAGGACAAGGTCGGGCGCCGCGCCATTCGGGTCTGCGACCTCGCCCATCTCGGCCACCTCGGGCCGCAGATCGACCGCCTCTGCGCCCATCACGACGCGCTTCGCGCCGGCTTCGGCGAGCCGCCGATCGACCGCGCCCGGCTCGAGGACGACCTTGCCGGGATCGCCGAGTTCGTGCTTCGCTTCGCCCGGCCCACCTGGATCACGCTCAACGAGGCGAAGGCGAGCGGAAAGCGAATCCTGTTCGAAGGCGCGCAGGGCGTGCTGCTCGACGTCGACCACGGCACCTATCCGTTCGTCACCTCGTCCAACACCGTCGCCGGCACCGCCGCGGGCGGAAGCGGGCTCGGTCCGGGCGCGGCGGGCTTCGTGCTGGGGATCGTCAAGGCCTACACCACCCGGGTCGGCGCCGGCCCCTTCCCGACCGAGCTGGAGGACGGGACCGGCCAGCGGCTCGGCGAGCGCGGCCGCGAGTTCGGCACCGTCACCGGGCGCAAGCGCCGCTGCGGCTGGTTCGACGCGGTGCTGGTCCGCCAGGCCTGCGCCGTCGCCGGAGTGACGGGGGTGGCGCTGACCAAATTGGACGTGCTCGACGGCTTCGAGGAGCTCCGAATCTGCACCGGCTACCGCCTGCGCGGCTCGGCGCTCGACCATCTCCCCGCCCATGCCGCCGACCAGGGAGCGGTCGAGCCGGTCTACGAGACGATCCCCGGCTGGGCGGAATCGACCGCGGGCGCCCGAAGCTGGGCCGAGCTTCCGGCGCAGGCGATCAAATATATCAAGCGCATCGAGGAATTGTGCCGGATCTCCGTGGCCTTGGTGTCGACCAGCCCGGAGCGGGAGGACACGATCCTGGTCCGGGACCCGTTCGCGGATTGAGCAACCCATCGTCCCAGCGAAGGCTGGGACCCGGGGAGTGAAAGGCGCCTTCGTTCTTCACCCGCGGAGGCCCCAGCCTTCGCTGGGGCGACGGACTGCCCCTTCCCCTCCGCCTCTCCCGCGCCTATCGCCCGGCCATGGCAAACATCCTCGTCACCGGCTCCAGCCGAGGCATCGGCAAGGCGATCGCCGCCGCTCTTTCCGGCCATGAGGTCGTCGGCCACTCCAGCCGGGGCGGCGACGGCATGATCGCCGCCGACCTCTCGGCGCCTGGCGCCGCCGGCCGGCTCTGGCACGAGGCGCTGGAGCGGCTCGGCGGCCGGATCGACGCCCTCGTCAACAATGCCGGGATATTCGAGGCCGCTCCGGTCGACCTTCCGGCCGAAGAATGGACCCAGGCCTGGGAGCGGACGATGCGGGTCAACCTCACCGCCTCGGCCGAGCTGTGCCGCCTGGCGGTGCTCCACTTCCGCGAGGAAGGCGGGGGCCGGATCGTCAACGTCGCCAGCCGCGCCGCCTATCGCGGCGACAGCCCTCAGCACTGGCATTATGCCGCCTCCAAGGCCGGGATGATCGCGATGACCAAGTCGATCGCCCGCGGCTATGCCGCCGACAACATCCTCGCCTTCGCCGTCTGCCCCGGCTTCACCGCCTCCGACATGGTCGAGGATTATATGGCAAGCCGCGGCGGCGAGAAGATCGTCGCCGACATCCCGCTCGGCCGGGTCGCCACCGCGGACGAGGTGGCGGAGACGGTGCGCTGGCTGGCCGCCGATGCGCCGGCTTCGGCGACCGGAGCGGTGATCGACGTCAACGGCGCCAGCTATGTCCGCTAGAAGCCGATGACCGACAGCTGGAAGGTCACGCTCCCCTGCACCAAGGCGGAGGCGGAGGCTCTGAAGGACGATATCAGCCCGCTCGCCTGGCTCGATTTCCCGCCCGTGCTGATGACCAGCGAGGCCGACGGCGCCCGGCCGGACGAATGGCGGCTCGACGCCTATTTCGATCTCGAGCCGACGTCGGAGATGCTGGAGCTGCTCGCCTCTCTGGCGCCGAGCGCGGCGGGCGTCGAGCCGGCGGTCGAGCGGGTCGAGGACCGCGACTGGGTGACGCTGAGCCAGCAGGGGCTGGAGCCGATCCGGGCGGGGCGCTTCTTCGTCCACACGCCGGCGCATCGCGGCGAGGCGCCCGCGGATTCGATCGCGCTCGAGATCGACGCCGGACGCGCCTTCGGCACCGGCCAGCACGAGACGACCGGCGGCTGCCTCGTCGCTCTGAGCCGGCTCAAGGCCGGCGGGGCGGCGGTCGCCGACCTGGTCGATCTCGGCACCGGCACCGGCCTGCTCGCCTTCGCGGCCCTGAAATTGTGGCCCGCCGCCCGGGCGGCCGCGTCCGACAACGACCCGGTGGCGATCGAGGTGAGCGAGGAGAATGCGGCGATCAACCGGGTCAGGCTCGGACGGGCGAGGGGCCAGCTCGAGCTTGTCGTCGCCGAAGGCATGGACCACCCGCGGCTGCAGGCGCGCTCGCCCTTCGATCTCGTCATCGCCAATATCCTGGCCGGACCGCTGATCGAGCTCGCGCCGTCGGTCGCCGAAGCGATCGCTCCGGGGGGAAGGCTGATCCTCGCCGGCCTGCTCGACCACCAGGCCCCCGCGGTGGCGGCCGCCTACCGCCGCCAGGGGATGATGCTGACCGGCCGGGTCGAGCGCGGCGAGTGGCCGACCCTTGTGATGCGCAAGCGGCGGGCGCCGCCGGTGCGGAAGAGGCGGGGCTGAGCTTACCGTCACCCCAGCGAAGGCTGGGGTCCCGTGGGGTGAAGTACGCCGAGCCTTTCACCCGCCGGGGTCCCAGCCTTCGCTGGGACGACGCGGTCACCCCACGCTCTTCACGATCGCGTTCCATCCCGCCTCGTCGATCGTCTCCACGCCCAGCTCGGCCGCCTTCTTGAGCTTGGAGCCCGCGCCGGGCCCGTAGACGACGAGGTCGGTCCTGGCCGAGACCGAGCCCGCCACCTTGGCGCCGAGCTTCTCGGCCTGCGCCTTGGCTTCGTCGCGCGACAGGGTCTCCAGGCTTCCGGTGAAGACCAGGGTCTTGCCCGACACCGGCGACGCCTTCGTCTCCCACACCACGTCCGCCGGGCGGACCCCGGCGGCGAGCAGGTCGTCGAGGACCTCGCGGTTATGCGCCTCCTCGAAGAAATCGAGCAAAGCGTTGGCCACTTCCGGGCCGATATTGGGGGTTTCGATCGCCTCGACCACCGCCTTGTCGCGGCGCTGAAGGAACTTGCGCTCCTCCTCGCCCTCGACCGGCTCGATCTCGCCGCGGATCTTCAGCGCCCCCTCGATCATCGCTCGCAGATTGTCCCAGCTGCGGTAGCGGCGGGCGAGGTCGCGGGCCGTCACCTCGCCGACATGGCGGATTCCGAGCGCGTAGAGGAAGCGGTCGAGCGGCGGCTCGCGCCTGGCGTCGATCGCGGCGATCAGATTGGCGGCGGAGATCTCGGCCCAGCGCTCGCGGGACAGCAAGGTCTCCTTGGTCAGCCGGAAGATGTCGGCCGGCGACCCGAGCAGCCCGTCGCGGAAGAAATTCTCGATATGGGTGATCCCGAGCCCTTCGATGTCGAGGGCGTGGCGCGAGACGAAGTGGCGCAGCCGCTCGACCCGCTGCACGGGGCAGACGAGTCCGCCGGTGCAGCGCACGTCGACCTCGCCTTCCTCGCGCACCGCGTCGGAGCCGCATTCGGGACAGGCGGTCGGGAAGACGTAGGCCGGCCGTTCCTCGTCGGGCGTGAGATTCTCAAGCACCTGCGGGATGACGTCGCCGGCGCGCTGGATCCGGACCCGGTCGCCGACTCGCACTCCGAGCCGCTCGATCTCGTCCTTGTTGTGCAGCGTGGCGTTGGTGACCGTCACTCCGCCGACGCTGACCGGCCGAAGCCGAGCCACCGGAGTCAGCTTGCCGGTGCGGCCGACCTGGATGTCGATCGCCTCCAGCACGGTCTCGGCCTTCTCGGCCGGGAACTTGTGGGCCAGCGCCCAGCGCGGCGCCCTCGCCACCTGGCCGAGGCGGCGCTGCCAGTCGAGGCGGTCGACCTTGTAGACGACCCCGTCGATGTCGAAGGCGAGGTCGGCACGTTTCGACTCGATCATCCGGTAATGGGCGAGCAGCGCGTCGAGATCGGCACAACGTTCGAGATGGCCGGCGATCGGCAGGCCCCAGGCCTCGATCGCCCTCATCACCCCAAGCTGGGTGTCGGCCGGCAGATCGGAGACCTCGCCCCAGCCATGGGCGTAGAAGCGCAGCGGACGCGAGGCGGTCACCGCCGCCTCCTTCTGCCGGAGGGAGCCGGCCGCGGCGTTGCGCGGATTGGCGAACTGGCGCGCTTTGGCCGGGTCCTCCGCTTCGGCGAGCAGCCGCGCGTTGAGCGCCGCGAAGTCGCCCTTGGACATGTAGACCTCGCCGCGGACCTCGAAGACCTCGGGCGCGTCGCCCTTCAGCCGCTGCGGGATGTCGGCGATGGTCCGGACATTGTCGGTCACCACCTCGCCGGTGGCGCCGTCGCCGCGGGTGGCGGCCAGCACCAGCTCCCCTTTCTCGTAGCGCAGCGAGCAGGAAAGGCCGTCGATCTTGGGCTCGGCGGTGAGCGCCACCTCCTCGCCCGGGGCGAGGCTGAGGAAGCGCCTTACCCGCCCGACGAAATCCGCCGCCTCCTCGTCGGAAAAGGCGTTTTCGAGGCTGAGCATCGGCAGCGCGTGGCGCACCTTGGAGAGATGGGCGGCGGGCGCGGCGCCGACCTGGCGCGACGGGCTGTCCTCCCGGGCGAGGTGCGGGAATTGCGCTTCCAGCTCCGAATTGCGGCGCATGAGGGCGTCATATTCGGCGTCGGAAATTTCGGGCGCGTCGTCGCTGTGGTAGAGCCGGTTGTGGCGCGCGATCTCGGAGGCGAGCCGCTCCAGCTCCGCCGCGGCTTCGGCTTCGGTCATCTTAATCCTCCCCAGCATTTGCTGGGGAGGGGGACCATGCGAAGCATGGTGGAGGGGTAGCTGGCGAGGTCTGCGCAAGGCCCCCTCCACCACCCTTGGGGTGGTTCCCCTCCCCACGAAATCGTGGGAGGATTTGATTGCCACCCCTCACGCCGCCTCCAGCAACCTGACCGCCTGCGCCCTCGCCTCGTCGGTCACCTGCGCTCCCGACAGCATCCGTGCGATCTCCTCCCGCCGCCGCGCCTCGTCCAGCATCTGGACGCTGGTGCGCGTCACCAGGCCCTCGTGGCTCTTCTCGATGAGGAGGTGGCGCTGGCCGCGGGCGGCGACCTGCGGGCTGTGGGTGACGACGAGCAGTTGCGCGCCCTCCGCCAGCCGGTGGAGGCGCTCGCCCACCGCGCTGGCGACGGCGCCGCCGACTCCCCGGTCGATCTCGTCGAAGATCATCGTTCGGGCGTCGCCGCGTTCGGCCAAAGCGACCTTGAGGGCGAGGATGAAGCGGGCGAGCTCGCCGCCGCTGGCGATCTTGGTCAAAGGCGCGAAGGGCGCGCCGGGGTTGGTCGAGACCTCGAACTCGACGCGGTCGCGGCCGCGCGCGCTCCATTGCGGCTCGGCGAGCGGCTCGATCACCGTCCTGAACCGGGCGGCGTCGAGCTTCAGCGGGGCAAGCTCGCGTGCGACGGCAAGGTCGAGGCGGGCGGCGGCAGCGGCGCGCAATTGGCTGAGCTCGGCGGCGGCGGTTTCGAAGGCGGAGCGATTGTCGTGGACCGATTTTTCCAGAGCGGCGATCCGGTCGTCGCCGGCGGCGATCGCGGCGAGGCTGGCGGCAAGCTCCTCGGCGAGCTCCGGAAGCGCGTCAGGCTCCACCCGGTGCTTGCGGGCGATCGCGCGAAGCTCGAACAGCCGCG
>JASLBD010000363.1 GCA_030146745.1 Allosphingosinicella sp.
GAGCGTGCTCCTGACCGGCTCGGTGCGCGAGAATATCGGCCTCGGCCGCGGCCATGTCGACGACGAGGAGCTGCTTCGAGCCTCCGAGCTTTCCGGCACCCACCAGTTCATGGGGACCATCGCCAACGGCTACGATCTCCGGCTCGCCGACCGCGGCGAGGGGCTTTCGGGCGGCCAGCGCCAGTCGATCGCCCTCGCCCGTGCCCTGGCCGGGCGGCCTCCGGTGCTGGTCTTCGACGAGCCGACCAGCGCCATGGACGCCCAGACCGAGACGGCGCTCATTCACCGGCTGCGCGAGGAGACGAAGGGTCGCACGCTCGTCCTCATCACCCACCGGCCGCCCCTGCTCGCACTGGTGGGCCGGATCATGCTGATCGAGCGCGGCAAGGTCGCGATGGACGGACCTCGCGACGAGGTGCTCAAGCAGATCACGCGGCAGCAAACGCCGCCCACCAAGGCGGCCTGAGCCATGAACGAGCACAGCCATATCGAGGACCTGACCGACCGGATCAAACCCCGGATGGCATCGAACGTCCTGCTCTGGGTAGTGATAGGCTTCTTCGTCATCTTCATCATCTGGGCGGCACTGACCGAGCTCGACCGGACCGTGCGCGGCCAGGGACGGGTGATCGCGACCTCGCAGCTCCAGGTCGTCTCCAACCTCGAGGGCGGGGTCGTCGAGGCGATCAACGTCCGGACGGGGCAGCAGGTGAAGGCGGGCCAGGAGCTGGTCCGGCTCGACCAGACCGCCACCGGCGCCGAGCTCGGCAGCGGCGAGGCCTCCGCCAATGCGCTCGGAATGAAGATCGCCCGGCTCTCGGCCGAAGTGGCCGGGCGCGAGCCCTCCTATCCCGCGCCGGCCGACCAGGCCGCGGCGAGCCAGATGATGATCGAGCGCTCGCTCCACGCCTCGCGGATGCAGGAGCTGGGAAGCGTGGTCAGCGCCGGCCAGGCGCGCGTCGCCCAGGCCAACCGCGCCGTCCAGGAGGCGCAGGCCGCCTATGACGCGCGGGTGACGGCCCGCGACGCCCGCCGCCAGGAGCTGAACCTCATCCGGCCGATGGTCGAGCGGGGCATCGAGCCGCGCCTGTCGCTGATGCAGGCGGAAAGCGCCTATGCGGTGGCGGCGAGCGAGGCCGCGGCCGCGGCGGCCGCCATCTCCCGCGCCCGCTCGGCCGTGGTCGAGGCCCAGTCCTCGCTGAACCAGCAGCGGCAGGACTGGCGCTCGGTCGCCGCCAACGAGCTCGCCACCGCCCAGGCCGAATATTCGGCCCGGCGGGCGGCCCTGCCGGCGCTGGCCGAACGGTCCGAGCGGACGGTAGTCCGAGCCCCCCTGCCGGGCCGGGTCAACCGGGTCCTCGTCACCACCGTCGGCTCCGCCGTGGGGCCGGGCGCGCCGCTGGTCGAGATCGTGCCTTCGGAAGAGACGCTGCTGGTCGAGACCCAGGTCCGTCCGCAGGACATCGCCTGGGTGCGTATGGGCCAGGAGGCCAAGGTCAGCATCACCGCCTACGATCCTTCGATCTACGGCTCGCTCGACGGAGTGGTGACCGCCATCTCTCCCGACGCGACCTTGAACGAGAAGACGGGCGAGAGCTTCTACACGGTGCAGGTGCGGACCAAGAAGAATGCGCTGGAGCGCAACGGCCGGCCGCTGCCGATCGGAACCGGAATGATCGCCGACGTCAGCCTGCTCGGCGACAAACGCACCATCCTCAATTACATCCTCAGCCCGATCACCAAGCTCAGCGATACCGCCTTCCGCGAGTAAATTCCGGCCTACGACTTGAGCTGTTGTTTTTTGGCCGTTTTTTTAACTTGATGCGGGTTAATCGCCCTAGGCGGTGGCGCCATATTATGCCATCAGCGCAATCGGGAGGGCCGTGCGCACGCGCGCGGACCCGGGAACTTGCCCTCTGGGGGGACTGGTAAAATGGCCGTCAATATCACCGCCACGCGTACGTCCACGCTCTTCGACGACAAGGACAATGATGGGCAGTTCGATCCCGGCGATATCATCACCACCCGGATCCGGATCACGGTCGGGTCCGGCGACGACGCCGAGGGCGTAACGGTCAACGCGACGACGGACGGGCTGACCATCGATTCCCTCGATGCGGAAGCGGTGCAGGTCACCCCGATCGCCTTCGACGATTTCCTGCCGTCGATCACCGGCAACACGCCGATGACCTTCACCGCGGCGCAGCTGCTCGGCAACGACGTGGATCCCGACGGCGCCGAGATCAACCTCATCATCACCGGAGTCAGCAGCGCCAGCAACGGCGCCATCGTCAACAATGGCGACGGCACCTTCACCTTCACTCCGACCACCGGCCATGTCGGAACCGCTTCCTTCCAATATACGGTCGCCGACGAGGACGGGCTCGCCGGCGTCTCGACCGGAGTGGTCTCGTTCACCGTCACCGACCCGGTCTGGTACGTGGACGCGAACTACGGCGGCGCGAACGGCGCTTCCGACGGCAGCTACCTGAAGCCCTTCACCAGCCTGGCGCCGCTCAGCACCGGCGGCTCGGCCGACGGGTTGGACAATGCCGACGATACCATCTTCGTCTACAATAGCGGCACCTACAGCGCCGGCATCGTGCTCGAGGCCGGCCAGAAGCTGTTCGGCGACGGCCATGCCTTCTCGGTCAACGGCCTCAGCATCGGCGCCAGCGGGACCAACACGACGATCGGCTATTCCGGCGTCGGAGTGACGCTCGCCGCCGACAACACGATCATGGGCGTGAGCCTGAACGGCTCTCTCGCCACCTCGGTCGGAATCCAGGACAATGGCAATGTCGGTACGCTCATCGTCGACCAATCCAGCATCATCGGCCAGGGCAAGGCCGTCCACATCGACAATGGCGGCACCCTGAACGTCGATCTCGACCAGCTCAGCTCGGGCGCGTCGGCGACCCAGGGCATCCATCTCCAGGGCGTCACCGGAACCTTCGCCGCCGCGACCGGGCACATCCAGAGCTCGGCCGGCACCGCCGTCCTGATCGGCGCCGCCGGCGGCGGCACGGCGAGCTCGGGCGGCGACGTCAACTTCACCTATGGCGGTGCCATCTCCAGCCCCGCCGGCTCGCTGGTCGAGATCCAGGACCGCACCGGCGGCACCGTCACCTTCACCGGCAGCCTCACCGAGGGCAGCATCGCCGCGGGCACCACCGGAATCCTGGTCGACGGAAGCGCCGGAACGGTCAATTTCAACGGCCAGACCTTCGTCAGCGCCGGCGGCCTCGGCGGCAACGGCGTGACGCTCACCAACAACAGCGGCACGATCAACTTCCTGGCGACCGGCACCGGCCTCGACATCACCACCGCCACCGGCAGCGGCCTGACCTTCACCGGCGGCGGAACGCTCAACATCACCGGCTCGGGCAACAGCGTCGTCACCGGCACCGGCCAGGTCCTCAACCTGCAGAACGGCGCGATGGGCACGAGCGGAATCTCGTTCCAGACGCTGACCAGCGGAACGGTCGCCAGCGGCAACGCGATCAACATCAACAATCTCGACGCCGCGGGCGCCGGAACGTTCAGCGGCGGCGCGGTCACCATCGGCGGCGGCGCCGCCGACGGAATCAACATCGCCTCCTCCAACTCGACCTTCAGCTTCGCCAGCGCGACGATCGACAACGCCGTCGGCGACGGCATCGAGATCAACGGCCAGGCGCAGACCCAGGGCGCGGTCACCTTCACCACCGTCAATATCGACGGAGTGAACGGCGCCGGCGTCAACATCGTCGGCGCGACCAATGCGGTGAACGTCAACGGCGGCACGATCGGCGCGACCAACGATCCTGGCGGGGACGGAGTGACCGTCACCGGCGGCACCGGCGCGGTGACGGTCGCGGCGGCCATTACGAAGACCAGCGGCGGAAACGAGCTGGTCGACATCTCCGGCCACGCCACCGGCGCGATCACCGTCTCCGGCGCGCTCACGGCCTCGGTCGGCGGCGGCGGCATCCGCCTCGTCAACAACAGCAGCGGCAATATCGACTTCACCGGCAACACGACGATCAACACCGGCACGCTCAACGCCATCAACTTCACCAACACCGGCGCCACGGGCGCCAACGTCACCTTCTCGGAGGGCTCGCTCGACATCGACACCACGAGCGGCACCGGAATCAACGCGACCAGCACGACGGTCGGCGCGGGCTCGCTGACGATCAGCGGGGCAACCGGAGTCGGCAACATCGTCTCCTCAACCACCGGCCGCGCCATCAACATCGACGGAGTCACGGCGAATATCACGCTCAACGAGGTCAACGTCAGCGGCGGCGGCTCCACGACCGGCGTGTTCGTGAGGAATACCGGAAGCGGCGGGCAGTTCGTCGTCACCGGCGAGGGATCGACGGCGGGTTCGGGCGGCGTCATCCAGAATATCGGCGACGGCGGCGTCAACGCGGCGATCGGCGCCGCGCCGACCACCGGCACCGGCTATTATTTCGAGAACGTCTCGAACGTCAGCCTTTCGAACATCAGCATCACCGGCTCGATGGGCAATTTCGGCATTCGCGGCGAGAACGTCACCAACTTCACCCTCCGCGACAGCACGGTCCAGCCGACCGTCGGCAATTTCGGGAACAATGAATCGGTCGACGAGGGCGCGATCCGCTTCGGCACCGCCGGCAGCAGCACCGGTCTGACGGGCACGGCCCTGTTCGAAGGCAACGTCATCGGCGGCGGCTACGAGGACAATCTCGCGGTCTACGTCTACGGCTCCAACACGCTCAACATGACGGTAAGGGACAGCGCCAACGACCAGGCGGTGTTCAACCACAACAGCCTGAACTTCGGCAGCGACTCGCTCGGCTTCGAATCGGGCGGAACCAGCAACGTCACGCTCAACGTCACCGGCGTCGACTTCAACGGCGCCCGCGGCGACCAGCTCGGCGTCAGCCAGATCGGCAACACCACCCAGACGCTGAACGTCACCAACAACACGTTCCACAACACCCACGGCAACATAGTCTCGGGCGGCGGCGGCGTGTGGCTGCTCGGCGGCGATCTCGCGGCCAGCTCGAACGTGACCGTCAACTACACGTTCACCGGCAACTCGATCAAAGGCGCGCATGGCGACGCCTTGCGCGCGGTCTACAGCGGCACCGCCGCGACCATCAACGGCCTGATCGCCAACAACACGATCGGCACCGACAACAACCTGTTCGAGACCAACTCGAACGGCGGCTCGGTCAACGGCGGCGCCGGGATCAACGTCGGCTTCACCCGCGGCCCCGGCAGCGGCACGATCAACTATGCGGTCCGGATCGACGGCAACAATGTCCGCGACATCCAGAATGCGTTCGGCGGAATCATGCTGGGCGCGAACATGATCGGCACGACCGGCATCGCCCGGCTCGAAGCGACGGTCACGAACAATACGGTCGAGGAAGTCGGCGGCGACGTCCTCGCCGGCCTCTACGGCATCGTCGGCGGCGCGAGCAGCCCCGCGAACAGCCAGGACGCCGCCAAGATGGGCGTCGTCGTCTCGGGCAACACCTTCACCGCCGGCGCCAGCAACGGCGGCGCAGCGATTTTCTTCGACCAGCTCTCCGGCGCCGCCAATTATTATTTCCCCGGCTATACGGTGAACGCCAATTCGAGCCACGGCGAATACCGGCCGTCGGGCGGCGGCGGCACGGCCAGCACCAGCCTCGACGCGTTCATGGATGCCAACAACACCCTCATCAGCGGCCCCTTCCCGGGCGTCGCAGGTTCTGACGTCGACGCCAACTTCACCACCGGAATCACCAACCAGACCTTCGTGCTCGCCGTTCCGATCATGGCGGCGCCGCAACTCGGCATCGGCTGGGAGGATCTCGAGGTCAGCCCGGTCAGCGCTCCGCCGCGCGACGCCGAGGTGCCGGCCACAGCCGATAATACGGGCACCGGCACCGGCACCGGCACCGGCGGCACGGGCACGGGCACGGACACCGGCGGCACCGGCACGGGCTCCGGAACCGGGGGCTCCGGCACTCCGCCGGCCGCGGTCGACGACGGCCTGCTCAGCCAGACCGAGCTGAACCTCCTCATCGAGGCGGCGATCCAGCGCTGGATCGACGCCGGCGCGAGCGCCGGGCAGGTCGAGGCGATGCGCGCCGTCCAATTCGGCATCGTCGACATGGCGGGGATCTTCGTCGGCTCCTCGACCCACGGAATCGTCAACGTCGACAACGACGCCGCCGGCCACGGCTGGTTCGTCGATTCCACTCCGGGAGAAGACGGCGAATATGAGGGCTCCGGCACCCGGCTCACCGCCGATGCGGGCGGCGCCGCCGCCGGCAAGATCGACCTCCTCACCGTTCTGATGCACGAGCTCGGCCACCAGATCGGCCTCGGCGACGAATATATGCCGGTCAGCGCGGACGACCTGATGTACGGCTATGTCAATGTCGGCGAGCGGCGGCTGCCGGCGCAGGGCGAAGCGGCCGGGGCCACGCCCGGCTCGGTCGGCTCGACCGCCTACGCGATCACGCCCGTCAGCATCGGCACCGTTCCGGCCGGCAAGACGGTCGACATCCTCATCAAGTCGACGATCGACGCCCAGACCAACGGTTTCATCGCCAACCTGGTCAACACCGCGACCATCACCGGAAGCAACTTCACGCTCGCCGACATCCAGGAGACGATCGCGCTCGACGGGCTGACGCTCTCCGACCTCGTCTTCCTCGACGTCAACAAGGACGGCGATTTCGACTCCGGCACCGATTCCGGCATCGTCGGAGTGGTCGTAGACCTCTATGCCGATACCAACGGCAGCGACGGCTGGGACGCGGGCGACGCCTTCCTCGGCACCACCACCACCGTCGTGGGCGGCCTCTACAGCTTCGCGGGCCTCGCCCCGGGCGATTATATCGTCGTCGTCAACGCGACGAATTTCGACGACGGCGAAGTGCTCGACGGCAAGGTGTCGGTTGCCGGCGGCACGGATCCCGACGACAATATCGACCATGACGACAACGGCGTCGCCGGAGTCACCGGCCTCGGCGCGGCCGTCGCCGCCATGGCGATCACGCTTTCCCCCAACAACGAAGGCCCGAGCTTCACGTCCGGCGACGGGATTCCCGGCGAGGACGTCAACAACACGGTCGATTTCGGCTTCCTCGCGCCCAACGCGGCGCCGACCTCGACGGAGCTCGACGGCGACATTGCCGAATATGTCGAGGGCGCGGGCCCGGTAAGGCTCGACGTGGGCACCGCCGCAACCCTGAGCGACGACAATGCCAATTTCGCCGGAGGCACGCTCACCGTCGCCATCGGCGCCGGCGCCGACACGGCCGACGACGTGCTGTCGATCGCCACCACCGCCACCGTCACCCTCGGGGCGGGAAGCACCGTGCTGGTCGACGGAACGAGCATCGGCACCTACGCCGGCGGCACCGGCGGCACCGCGCTCACCATCACGCTCAATTCCAGCGCCAATGCCGGCAATGTCGACGACCTGCTGCAGGCGCTGCAGTACAACAATACCGATACGGTCAATCCGTCGAACGATGCGCGCGCTGTCTCGATCACCCTGGTCGACGGCGCCGGCGACGACGGCGGCCTCGGCGAGGATACGCTGGTCATCGACACTTCGGTCACCGTCACCGACGTCAACGACGAGCCGGCCGGCGACGACAATGACGACACCACGGACGATGTGACCCCGCTCGTCTTCGACGCAGCGAACTTCAGCACCGGCTTCGACGATCCGGACGGCAACAGCTTCGCCGGAGTCTACATCACCACCCTGCCTTCGGCCGCGGACGGCGAGCTCCAGCTGGGCGGAGTCGCCATCGACGCGGGCGACTTCATCAGCCTCGCCGACCTCGACGACGGCGACTTCACCTTCGTACCCGCGTCGGGCTCGGCCGGAAACAGCCCGACCTTCACCTTCCAGGTGCGGGACAATGGCGGGGTGCTCAATTCCGGGGTCGACACCGACCAGACCCCCAACACCTTCACGATCGCCATCACCGCCTCCAACCTGGCGCCGGCCCTGGATCTCGACGCCGACGACAGCAACACCGTCGGCACGGGCTTCGCGTCGGCTTATTCGGAAGGCGACGCCGGCGGGGCCGCGATCGCCGACA
>JASLBD010000465.1 GCA_030146745.1 Allosphingosinicella sp.
ACGTGGCCTTGCGGCGCGCATTTGAGGTCGAAGACGATCATCGGGTGGACTGCGTCCCACGCGGTCCAGCCCCGTCCGGGGGACAGGGCGACCCGATGATTCGGGCGCGGGTCACGGGCGGGATCGGGCGGCGGTGGCGGATCGCCGGCAGGCGGGCCCGGACGGCCTCGACCTCGGCAAGGTCGATCTCGGCAAAGCCGATGCCCTGCCCCTCTTCCATGTCGAGCAGCACCTCGCCCCACGGGCCGACGACGAGGCTGTGGCCGTAGGTTTCGCGGCCGTCCTCGTGGAGGCCCGACTGGGCGGCGGCGACGACGAAGGCGCCCGCCTCGATCGCCCGGGCGCGCATCAGAACGTGCCAGTGCGCCCGCCCGGTCGGAACCGTGAAGGCGGCCGGGATGGCGAGCACTTCCGCCCCGGCGTCGGTGAGCGCCCGGTAGAGGTCGGGAAAGCGCAGGTCGTAGCAGATGGACAGGCCGAGCCGCCCGGCGGGGCAGTCCGCGACCACCGCCCGGCCGCCCGGAGCGTAGGAAGCCGATTCGCGCCAGCTTTCCCCCGTTGGCAGATCGACGTCGAACAGATGGAGCTTGTCGTAGGAGGCCCGGATTCCGCCCTGCCCGTCGATCAGATAGGCGCGGTTGTGGAGCTGTCCCCCCTCCTCGCCGCGAACGGCGAGCGAGCCGAGATGAACCCAGATTCCCGCCTGGGCGGCCGCCGCCCTAACCGCGGCGAGCACCGGATCGGCCGCCTCGGTCCGAAGACGCGCCGCCGAGCGCTCGCGGTCCCGGTCGAGCAGGCCGGACATCTCGGGCGTGAACAGCATCGCCGCCCCGCCCGCCGCGGCCTCCCCGACCGCCGCGGTAAGGGCGCGGGCATTGGTCTCGGGATCGATCCCGGTGCGGGCCTGATAGAGAGCGATGCGGGTCATGCGCCCCACGTGCGGCGCGCCGGTCGTTCAAGTCAAGCAGGCAGCCTGCTCCGAGTCGCGTTACGCAAAATTCTAAATAGAGAAATCGATTTTTTGCTAACTTATACGTTCAGATCGAATAATTCCATTGGCACGGGCAGTTGACTCGTCTCTCCTTCCATGTATTCCTGGAAATGCATCAGAAGGGGGCTGAGATGCGTGAACCTGGTCATCGAATCGGCTTGCTGTTGGCCTGCACTGTCGGTTGCGGGAGCCCGGCGCGGGCGGGAGAAACCATCGCCTATAGCTACGACAGCCTCGGAAGGCTGGAGCGGGTCGAGCATCGCGGCACCGTCAACGACGGAATCAAGGCGCAATATGCCTACGACATGGCCGACAACCGCACCAGGGTGACGGTCAGCGGAATGCCGGCGGTGGCGGGCGGCAGCTTCGAAGCTCCGGAGGTTGGAGCCGGCTACGTTTACCCGCCAGCCGGCGGCCCGGCCACCTTCACCGGCAATGCGGGAATTGCCGGCAACGGCAGCGCCTGGGGCTTCGCCGCGGCGCCCGACGGGGATCAGGTCGCCTTCATCCAGTCGGCGGGCGTCGTCTCGGCCGTCTCGCTGCCCGTGACCGGCCTCGCGCCCGGGGCGAGCTACAAGGTTCGCTTTCGGATCGCGCTCCGGCCGGGCTATGGCGCCAATCCGGTGACGGTGTCGTTCGGCGGAGTGATGCTCGGAACGTTCACGCCGGGCTCCACCGGCTTCACCTCGGTCGTCAGCGCCGCCTTCACCGCTTCAGGCCCCTCCGGCACGGTCACCTTCACGGGCAGCGGCGCTGCGGCCGATCTCGGCACCGCCATCGACCTTGTGACCCTCGAAGCCGGGCCGACGGCCGTCGGCGGCGGCTTCGAGGCTCCGAATGTCGGAACCGGCTATGTCCATCGGCCGGCCGACAGCCCCGCGGCCTTCGCGGGCAATAGCGGAGTGGCGGGCAACGGCAGCGCCTGGGGCTTCGCTGCCGCGCCCCAGGGGAGCCAGGTCGCCTTCATGCAGTCCTACGGAACCGCCTCCACCATAAATCTTCAGGTCAAGGGTCTGACGCCGGGCAGCAGCTATACGGCCCGCTTCTGGATCGCGGCCCGGCCGGGTTACGGCGCCAACCCGGTGACGGTGGCGTATGAGGGGGTGGTCCTCGGCACCTTCACGCCCGGCTCGGCCGCCTTCACCGCCGTCACCAGCGCCGCCTTCGCCGCCTCCGCCGAGACGGGGAGGCTCAGCTTCACGGGCAGCGCTTCGGCGGCCGATCTGGGCACTGGCCTCGATCGGGTGACCGTCGCCGTCGCGGGGAGCCACTGATGACCGGCCGCTTCCTCGTTCGCGCCGTCGCGGCGGCGGCGGCGCTCGCCCCCTCCGCCGCCTTCGCCCAGGAAGGGTCCAAGCTGATCAGCACCCCGGCCGAGAAGTTCGTGACGGCGCCGGGCGGAGTCGACATGCGCACCGGGCGCTTCGTCTACAGCGAGACCGACCTCGCGATCGGCGGCGAGGGCAATGCCGGGCTTTCCTTCACGCGCACCCTCACCGCCAACGTTCGCGGCCATTCCCACCCCTTCGCCAACCTCTCCCACAATTGGGACATCATGGTCAGCGAGACCAGGCTCAACATGGACGATCCGCAGTCGGGCGGCGAGGACTTCCAGATCAACGTCCATTTCGGCGGCCGCTCGCAGACCTACCAGTCGCGCCACTATCAAACCGCCTTCACCCAGGTCTCGTCTGGGACCGCCGCTTCGCTCACCTTCACAGGCGACCGGACGAGCGGGACGACCACCTACACCTACACCGCCGCGGACGGGACGGTGGCGGTGTTCGGCCCGATCGGCAGCGGCGACTGCTCGAGCATCGGGCGCTGCGCCTATGTTTCGAAGATCACGGAGGCGGACGGAACCGAGTTCGATTTCTCCTACGCGGCCACGGGTTCGGCGACGGGGGGAGCGATGCGGCTCGCCCGGGTGATAAGCTCGCGCGGCTATGCGCTTCTGCTCGAGGGCAGCGGCCCCCATGTCACCAAGGCCTGCCTTCTCAACCTCGCCTCGACCCCGGTCCCGGCGAGCGGCCTCTGTCCCGACGGAGCGCCGACGGCGCTTTACGCTTATGCCGCGAAGGACGACGGCTCCGCCGCGCTCGCCGGCGTCGCCGGAAAGTCCGGTCCGAAGGCAAGTTTCCGCTACGGCAGGGATTCGAACGGCAATCCGACGATCGGCTTCGTCAAGCCCGGCCAAGCCGCGCCCTGGCTCACCAACAGCTTCCACCACCATCTCGACGAGCTCGACATCCCGCAGGAGGTCATCGACCGCCAGGACTTCGCCGACGGGCAGAGCTACGCCTACAGCTACGATCTTTCGCCGCCGCTCGCCAACCGGACCCAGAAGATCGCCGGCGGGGCCTATGTCAACGCGCTCAGCCATCGGGCGGTCGTGAAATATGCCTTCCCGCCGGCGCCCGACAACAATTTCGGCGGCAGCGCCTGCAGGCGGTTTCCCTGCAGCCCGCCGAGGGTGGAGGACCGCTTCACCAACTGGGTCTACCAGCAGACCCCGGGCCCGGTCAGGATCACCGATCCGCTCAGTCACGCCACGCGGTTCGACTTTTGCGACGAGGCGGCGATGGCCACGACGGGCCGATGCTTCGTCAATCCGGTCGCCCACGCCGTCACCGATCCCGGGGGTATCCGGAGCGAGCTCAAGCATGACGGCAATTTCAACGTCGTCGAAGTGCGGCGCCGTCCCAAGGCCGGAGTGCCCGACCCCGACGGTACGGTGCCGGCCGACATCGTGACGAGCGCGGCCTACGATACCGTCCCGGGCTCCAAATCGGTCAACAAGCCGCTGTGGATGAAGGACGCGCGCGGCTTCACCACGACCTGGACCTACGCGCCCCAGCATGGCGGAGTTCTGACCGAGACCGGTCCGCCGGTGGATTCCCCCTTGGGCGTGGTGACTGCGCAGAAGCGCTATTCCTATGTCCAGCGCACCGCCCGCCTGGCCGACGGAAGCGCGGCCGGGCCGCCGGTCTGGCTGCTCGACCGCATGTCCTTGTGCCGTACCGGCAACCCGGCTTCGGGGGGCGGCTGCGCCCTGGGCTCGGCCGACGAGGTCGTGACCGTCTACGATTACGGCCCCGATTCCGGCGCCACCAACCTGCTCCTTCGCGGCCAGGCGGTGACCGCCGACGGCCAGACCCTGCGCACCTGCTTCGCTTATGACGGGCTCGGCCGGAAGATCAGCGAGACCAGCCCCAACGGCACCGCCGCCCTTTCCGCCTGTCCCGCGGCCGCGCCCGCCTCCGCCCTCCCCTACACCAGCTCGACCCGCTACGATTCGGACGGGCGGGTGACGGGCATCATCTCCCCCGATCCCGACGGTCCGGGCGGCAATCCCGCTCCGGCCGTGCGCAACAGCTACGACCCGGCCGGGCGGCTGATCCGGGTCGAGCAGGGTGCGATCGCCGCCTGGCAGGGGCCGGACGTGGCTCCGGCGCTCTGGTCCGGCTTCGTCCCCGTCAGGATCGTGGAGACCAGCTACGACGCGCTCGACCGCAAGACCCGCGAGGCGGCGAGCGGCGGCGGCGGAGTCACCGAATATGGCTACAACCTCGCCGGCCGGCTCGAATGCACGGCGGTGAGGATGAACCCGGATGTCTGGGCGGCTCCGCTCGCCGACAAGTGCGTGCCCGGCCCGGTCCACGCGACCCATGGCGCCGACCGGATCACGAAGAATGTGTACGATTCGGTGGGCCGCCTGGTCGAGGTCTGGGACGGGGTGGGCACTGCGCTTCAGCGCCGCGAGGCGCATTATACCTACAATGCCAACGGGCAGAAACTGAGCCTGACCGACGCCCGCGGCTTTCGCGCGGAGATGACCTATGACGGCTTCGACCGCCGGCAGCGCTGGGTGTTCCCATCGAAGACGATTCCGGG
>JASLBD010000001.1 GCA_030146745.1 Allosphingosinicella sp.
CGCTGCGTGTCGATCGAGCACAAGCTCGGGATCCACGCCTCGCCGACCTGCGTGATGGCCTTCGGCGACGATGGCGACTGCCGCGGCTGGCTGATCGGCGAGGAGATGGCGGGGATGCGGGCGATGTTCACGATGATGAACAATGCCCGCCTCAACGTCGGGCTTCAGGGCGTTTCGATCGGCGAGCGGGCGACCCAGGCGGCGGTCGCTTATGCCCGCCAGCGCGTGCAGGGCGCCCGGGAAGGACGGCCGGCGGCGATCGCCGATCATCCCGACGTCCGGCGGATGCTTCTGAGGATGACGGCCCTGACCCAGGCGGCCCGGGCGCTTTGCTATTATGCGGCGGGGCAGACCGACCGCGGCACGCTCGGCGACAAGGCGGCGCAGGCCCGGGCGGACCTGCTGACGCCTTTGGTCAAGGCCTATGGCACCGACGTCGGCTGCGAAGTGGCGAGCCTCGGGGTGCAGGTCCATGGCGGGATGGGCTATATCGAGGAGACCGGGGCGGCTCAGCATTACCGGGATATAAGGATCGCCCCGATCTACGAGGGGACGAACGGGATCCAGGCGGCCGACCTGGTCGGGCGCAAGCTCGGCCTCGAGGGCGGCGAGACTCTTCGGCGGCTGCTCGCGGAGGTTCGGAGCGAGGCGGAAGGGCCGCTGGCGAATTTGACGGATGTGGTCGAAGGTGTCGCGCAGCGGCTGGGCGGGATGGGGATGGAGGACCGGCTGGCGGGGTCCTATCCTTTCCTGACCCTGCTCTCGACGCTGGTGTGCGGGTGGCTGATGAAGCGGCAGCTGGCGGCGCTGGAAAGCGACGCAATCGCCGAAGATCGCCACTTCACGGCGGTGAAGCGCGCCGCCTGCGCTTATTATCTGGAGCATGTCGTGCCCGAGGCGGCGGGGCTGGCGGCGCAGGCGACGGCGGGGGCGGAGCTGTTTTACTCCGATTCGGAGCTGTTCGCGGGATGAGTCGCTTGCCTGCCAACAAGTAGCTGGATACTTTAGCGAATTCAGGCGAGGCGCCTCTGCCCCGCTCAATGCGCCGGGGGGCCTGATGACCGACTATTTCGAGCCGCGCGGCATTAAAGCAGTCGTCAACACGATCACCGCTGGAATCCAGACCTCGCCGCGCGCGGTGAAGCTCGCCGGCGGCGGGTACGTCATCGTCTGGGAAGACCGGAGCGCAAGCCCAGACGACACCAGCGTCGCTATTCGCGGCCAGCTCTTCACCTCATCCGGCACGAAGGCGGGCGCTGAGTTCCTGGTCAACACCGTCACCGCCGGGGACCAGATCGACCCGTCGGTCGGCGCCGGTCCGAACGGCGGTTTCCTCGTCACCTGGACGGGGAGCGACTCGTCCGGCACCGGGATCAAGGGCCAGTTGTTCACTTCGGAAGGCGCCCGCTCGGGCGGCGAGTTCCTGGTCAACACGTCGACCTCCGACGCCCAATCGGGCGGGCGCGCGAGCGGCGTCGAGGGCCTGGGCTATGCCGTCGTCTGGCTCGATTATGCGGGCACCGGCGTGGCGGTCCGCGCCCAGCTCCTCGACCCGGGCGGAAACCGCTACGGCTCCCAGATGACGGTCGTAGCCAACGCCGCCGAATTGATCAGCGACCTGTCGGTGGCACGGCTCGCGGACGGCAACAGCCGAAGCGTCGTCACCTACACGCAGACGAACAGCGACGGGAACGACAGCGCGGTGTTCGCCCACATCGTGACCGCGGGCGGCTCGGTCGGCTCGGCCATCCGGGTCAGCGAATCCGCCTTCGGGAACCAGCACGACGCCGCCGTGGCACTCTTCGAGCCGACTCAGGGCTTCATCGTCGCCTATGTGGACGAAGGCGCCGGCGGAGCGGTGAAGGTACGGATCTTCTACCCCGACGGGCGCGCCGCCAGCGGAGACATCGTCATCACCGCCGACGGCTCGGCGGGCAGCGACCCTTCGGTCGTCGCTTATGACTCCGGACTCTTCGCCGTAAGCTGGCGCGACGCGGGCGGCGCCCTGCTCGTCCAGATCGTCAACGGTACCGGCGAAAAGCTCGGGCCCCCCGTCGCCGCGACGTCCGGGGACGGCTCCGGCGAGCTTGCTGCGCTCATCCCGACCGGAACCGAATCCTTCCTGCTCGTCTGGGCGAACGGGGACGTCGAATCGCTCGCCTTCGATCCGGTCGCTCCCGCAGTGATCGACCTGGTGCTTTCCGACGACAGGATCGGCGAGGGCATTCCCGACAATCTCCCGGTGGCGCAGCTGAAGGCGACCGGGATTGGCGGAAGCAGCGGCTTCACCTTCTCGCTCATCTCCGATTCGACCAACGGCGGCTTCGCGATCGACGGCGGCAGGCTGATCGTCGCCGATTCGTCGCGGATCGACTTCGAGACCGCCGCCCAGGCGCAGGTCGTCATCCGGGCGACGGATTCGCAGGGCCGGTTCCGCGACGAAACTCACATCATTGACATTGCCGACGCTGCGATAGAAACCCCCGGCTGGTCGGCAAGCCCGCTTTTCGCGCCGAACGAGACCGCCTTCGGGCCGACCATCCCAAGCGTCGCGCCGCTCTCCTCGGGCGGATTCGTCATGATCTATTTCGACTCCAGCTTCCAAGATTCCGGCAGCGGCGGCAGCCCGGTACGCGGCCGGATCTACTCGCATGACGGCCAGAGGGCCGGCGCCGAGTTCGACGTCCCGATCTTCCGCGACGGCAACCAACATCCGGTCAGCGTCGCCGGGCTCGAAGACGGCGGCTTCGTCGTCCTGTTCAGCGACTATCGCGAAGGCTTCGGCGTGGGCGCCCAGCTCCGGGCCCAGGTCTTCGACTCCGCGGGGCTTGCGGTGGGCGGCCAGGTCAAGGTCGCCTCCGTCAGCGGCGGACACCAGAGCGGCGAGGTCGCCGGCCTCGCCAGCGGCGGTTTCGTGGTCACCTTCACGAACGGCTGGAGCGGCGACGTGAGGGCGCAGATCTTCGACCCAGCCGCGAACAAGGTCGGAAGCGAGTTCCAGGTACCGTCGTCGGCGAACTCGTCCCAGTCCGACCCGGCGGTCGCGGCGCTCGAGGACGGAAGCTTCGTCATCCTCTGGCAGGACTCCGGCAACAGCCTGATCGCCCAGCGCTTCGAAGCGGACGGAGACCGGATCGGCGGGAATATCCCGGTCAGGGTCGAGACCACCGACCACACCCCCCAGGGGTCGATCGCGCCGCTCGCCGGCGGGGGCTTCGTCGTCACCTGGCTCCAAGGCACCTCCGCCGACCCCTGGAATGTGGTCGGCAGGATCTTCGACTCTTCCGGAGCCCCGGTCGGCGGCATGTTCGCGGTCCACGACCAGACGGAAGGCACCCAGCGCCACGCTTCTGTGACCCCGCTCGCCGACGGCGGCTTCCTCGTGGTGTGGAACGACAGCGATCCCGGATTTTCGTTTCACATGCCTGGCCGTGGTTCGTCCGACTTCGGCAACGTCGGTGCTGTGACCCGGGCCCAGATGTTCGACGCGCGGGGCAATAAGGTCGGCGGCGCCTTTTCGGTCCACGAGAGCTTCAACCAGGAGCATTCCTACACCGCTGCGGCCACGCTCGGCTGGGGCGGAGTCGTGGTGGCCTATGCCGAGCGGAGCGTAGTCACGCTTCCAGGTACCGCTACCGTCCAGGCCCGGCTGTTCTCGCCAGAGGCCATCGATGCCATGGGCGACGAGCTCGCCGTCCTGGAAAGCGGCGTGGCGATCGGAAGCGTCTTCGCCGACAATGGCAATGGTGCCGACTCGGCTCCGGCGTCCGGCGCCCTGATGGTGGCGACGGTGAACGGAGCCTCGGCCAATGTCGGCAAGGCCATCGTCCTAGCTTCGGGCGCGCTTCTGACGCTCAACGCAGACGGCACGTTCACCTACGATCCCAACCACGCCTTCGACGGCCTCGCCGCGCCCGGAAGCGGCGGTTCGAACTCGTTCGGCTCCGACAGCTTCACCTACAGCCTCGGCGGCGGCGACAGCGCGACGGTGAACGTGACGGTGACCGGCGAATATTCGCTTCCGCACGTCGTACGTGGAACCGAGGGTGCGGACCTTCTGACCGGAACGAACCTTGCCGAAACTTTGGTCGGCGGCGCCGGTAACGACGTCTACATAGTCAACGATGCGGGCGACGTGATCGAGGAGGATGCCGGCGCCGGCACGGACGAGATCCGGACCGGCCTGGCCATCTTCAGCCTAGTCGACCTTCCGAACGTCGAGAACCTGACCGCCACGTCCGATGCGAGCCACGATTTCCGCGGCAATGCCGGCGACAACGCCGTCGCCGGCGGCGACGGCAACGACCTCCTGCGCCTCCACGACGGCGGCGACGACATTGTGAATGCGGGCGCGGGCAGCGACAACATCTTCTTCATCGGCGCTCTGACCTCGGCCGACGTCGTCGACGGCGGGGACGGAGTCGACACGCTCATCCTCCAAGGAGCCTATGAGTCGCTGGTCCTGACGGCCAATATCACCCAGATCGAGAACATCTCCATCCTCGCCGGGAGCAACATCGTCTTCGGCGGGGCGAGCGGCAACCGCCACGATTACGCGCTCACCATCCACGATTCGAACTTCGCCGCCGGAGTCCAGGCCCGGATCAACGGCGCCGCTCTGCTCGCGGGGGAGGACTTCACCTTCGACGGCTCGGCGGAGACGGACGCGCTCTTCGTCGTCTACGGCGGCAAGGGGACGGACACCCTGACCGGCGGCCTCGGCAACGACATCTTCTTCTACGCCGAGGAGAGGTTCGCGAGCGGCGACACGGTGAACGGCGGCGCCGGCTATGACGGCATGTTCCTTCGCGGCAATTACACGATCGACTTCAACGCTCCGGGCTATACGGGCCTGTTCACCAACATCGAGAACCTCACCCTGACCTCGGCGACCGACGAGCGCTATGCGAGGGGCGGCGGCACGGAGTTCGACTACAATCTAACTCTGTCCGACGCGATCGTCGGTGCGGGGCAGGTGCTGACGGTGTCGGGCGCCCTGCTGATGGCCACGGAGACGATGGTGCTCGACGCCAGCCAGGAAGCGGACGGCATCCTCCGGCTGTTCGGCGGCAAGGCTTCGGACACTCTGAAGGGCGGCGGCCAGAACGACCTCATCCACGGCAATCTCGGCGCCGACATCCTCACCGGCAACGGCGGCGCGGACGCGTTCCGCTACCAGACGATCGCGGAATCGAACTCCGGATCGATGGACCATATCCTCGACTTCACGCCGGGCACCGACAGGATCGAGCTCGACCGGATCGACGCAAACACGCTCGTCGCCGGCAACCAGGCCTTCACCTGGATCGGATCGGATGCGTTCAGCGGAACGGCGGGCGAGCTTCGCGCCGAGAATCTCAACAACATGGGCTGGTTCCTCGAAGGCGACACCGACGGCAACGGAACCCCGGACTTCGTCGTCATGCTCACACTTCAGGGTCCCGCTCCGCTGAGCTCGGGCGACTTCATCCTCTAGGGGATACTGAGGTCATCGAAACGGTTTTGTTCCCCGGCGAAGGCCGGGGTCCAGCGGCGCCGCGGAAGGCCTGGGTTCCGGGCCTCGCCGGGAAGCATTCTACTCAGCGCGCCGGGAACCAGCTCTTGGTGGGCGCGCCTTCCTCGGCCTCGGTCTGATCGGTCAGGCGGGCGACGATCTGGGCGAAGCTGCCTTCGACCGCGACCCGGTGCTCGCCGAAGTAGATGTCGGTGAAGGGCCCGGACGCGGCTCGGACGTGAGTTACCTTGTCGGGGTTGATCGCGACATGGCCGGGCTCGCCGCCCTTCTTCATCACGATCAGCTTCACGGTCGGCCCATGCTCCCTCTGTTCCAAAGGCCGGCTTAGCGCCCCGAGGTTAACTACGGGTTTGTACGAGCTTGAACGGGCGCCCCGCCCCGGCGAACATTTCGGCGAGGGAATTCCCCGACGTGGCTGCGTCGGGGAGGGTAAGAGGGGCCGGCGTTCATGACGATGTATGTCTACAGCACTGCCGGGGAGCCGCGCGGCTTCCTGTTCGAAACCACGATCTTCGATCTCGACGGAACGCCTCTGGGGCGGGTCCTGGGTTCGCGGGTCCACAGCTTCGACGGCGCCTATGCCGGCGAATGGTTCCACCAGATGGTGGTCGACCGCCCGACGGCGCGTCCGCGCTCGATCCCGCCGGTCGCGGTGCCGGCCCCGCGCCCTCCGGCGCCCGTTTCCTGGGGGCGGCGGCCGGTGGCGGAATATGGCGCCTATGCCGACGCCTTCGACCGGCTCGCGCAGACCGCCGATCCCTATCAAATGGCCGCGGAGTAGGTCTTATTCCGTCATCCCGGACTTGATCCGGGATCCTTGAACACGGTGTCGGGGGTTGTGCTTCAGAGTTGGCTGCTCATGGCTTCGGCTTCCGCCGGATTGACGGGGGTGACGGGGAGGGGGTGACGGCACCCGCCGCGACCTGCCATGCTGAGCGGCATGAGCCCGGTTCGCCTCCTTCATGCCCATTCCACCTTCGGCCATGGCGGCAAGGAGGCGCGGGCGGTACAGCTGATGAACGCCTTCGGCGCCGCGGCCGAGCATGAAGTGATCTCGGCCTCGCCGGGGGAGCTGGGCGCCGCGAAGGCGCTCGACCCGGCGTTGAAGGTCGAGTTCCCCTCCGACGCGCCGTCGCTGACCGGCATGCCCGGATTGCCGCGCCTCTTCCGGCTGTCGCGCTACATGCGCCGCTTCGATCTCGTCCTCACCTACAATTGGGGCGCTTTCGACGCGGTGATGGCCCGGCATCTGTTCGGCGGCCCGCCGCTCATCCACCACGAGGACGGCTTCAACCAGGACGAAGCGGTCGAGCTCAAGACGAGGCGCAACCTCTATCGTCGGCTCGGGCTCGCCGCCGCGCACCGGCTCGTCGTGCCGTCGGCGCGGCTGGAGTCGATCGCCCGCAAGGCCTGGGCGCAACCGCCGGCCAGGGTGGTGCGTATCGCCAACGGCATCGACGTTCGCCGCTATGCCGGGCCGCCCGCGCAGGAAATACCGGGGCTGGACAGGAAGCCGGGCGAAGTCGTGATCGGAACCGTCGCCGGGCTGCGCGCCGTCAAGAACCTGCCGCGCCTGGTCCGCGCCTTCGCAGCCATGACGTCCCCGGACGCCCGCCTCGTCATCGTCGGCGCGGGGCCGGAGAGCGAACGGATCGCCGCCGAGGCGCGCCGCCTCGGAGTCTCGGACCGGCTGATCATGCCGGGCTTCCTCGCCGGGCCGGAGCGTTGGATCGGGCGCTTCGACATCTTCGCTTTGTCCTCGGACAGCGAGCAATTCCCGATCTCGCTGGTCGAGGCGATGGCGGCGGGGCTGCCGGCGGTCTCGACCGCGGTCGGCGACGTCGCGCAGATGGTCGCCGACGACAACCGGCCGCTGATCGTCGAGCGCGAGGATGAGGCGGCCTTCGCCGCG
>JASLBD010000473.1 GCA_030146745.1 Allosphingosinicella sp.
TCGAGGCTGATCAGCACCGGCTTGCCCGGCTCGCCCTTGGTGAAATTGTTGTTGTTCGACGCGAGCACGATCTCGTCGCCGAGCAGGCCGGCGCGGCTGCGATAGGTGGTCATCCATGCGCCGGAGCGCTTCCCCTCCCGAGCGAAATTGTCGAGATAGAAGACGCCGACCATCTTGCCGCTGCGCTTGTCCGTGACCTCGAAGGTACGCACGTCCGGGTGGAAGACGGGAATGGTTCCCGTATTCTCCTTGAAGCCCAAATCGTAGAGCTGGCCGGCCGACCAGAACATCGCCTCGACCATGTTGTCGAGGGCGAAATAGGGCTTGATCTCGTCCTGGCTGAGGTCGAACCGCTGCTTGCGGACCTTCTCCTGATAGTAACGATAGTCCCACGGTTCGATGGTGATCTTCTGGCCGTCCTTGCGCGCGAGCGCCTGCATGTCGGCGACCTCTTCCTTCACGCGGGCGACCGCGGCGGGCCACACGCGGTTCATGAGATCCATCGCCCGCTCCGGCGTCTTGGCCATCGTGTCCTGCATCCGCCATTCGGCATGGTGCTTGAAGCCGAGAAGCTTCGCGCGATCGGCGCGGATCTTGACGATCTTCGCGATGAGCTCGTTGGTGTCGTTGGCGCCGCCATTGTCGCCGCGGTTGACGAAGGCGCGCCACACCTTCTCGCGAAGCGCCCGGTCGTCGGCGAAGGTGAGCACCGGATCAACCGCGGAGCGGGTGTTCTTGATGGCGTAGGACCCGGCCGGCTGGCCCCGTTCCTTCGCGGCGGCGGCGAGCGCCGTCTTCACGTCCTGCGGCACGCCCTTCATCTCGGCCTCGGCGGCGCTGATGTAGGTGCTCTCGTCGGCGAGAACCCGCTCCGAGAAGGTGGCGAAGAGGGTCGCGAGCTGCTGGTTATATTCGGAAAGCTGAGCCTTCTGCTCCGAGTTGAGGTTGGCGCCGCGACGCACGAAGCTGTCGTAAAGCCGGGTCAGAAGCCGGTCCTGCTTGGCGTCGAGGCCGAGCGAGGCCTTGTTCTGGTGGAGCGTCTTCACCCGCTGGAAGAGCTTCGGGTTGAGGATGATCTCGTCCGAAGCGGCCGAGAGCTTGGGCGACCATTCCTTCTCGAGCGCCTGATAGGCGGGAGTGGTCATGTTGTCGGTCATCACTCCGAACACCGAAAGGACCCGGTCGAGCCGCTGGCCGGTCTTCTCGAGCGCTTCGACCGTGTTGGCGAAGGTCGGCGCCTCGGGGTTGTTGGCGATCGCCAGCACTTCGCGGCGCTGCTCGTCGATCCCGAACTGGATCGCCTTGGGGAAGAGCTCGGGAGTCACCCGGTCCCAGGGCGGAACTCCGTCATAGGGGCCAGTCCAGTCGGCGAGTAGGATGTTGTCCGGCACCACGGGCCCGTCGGCGCTCATATCTACGCTTGCTCCTGTCGAAGATCGATCGGACACCGGCGCATTCTCCATCGCCGAAAGGCCGTCGGACGTCGTGGTGCAGGCTGTGAGTGCGAGGGCCGCGGTGCAGCCGAGAAGAATTGACTTCAAAATGAGTCTCCCAAGACAATCGCAAAACAGGTGTCCGCCGCCGGCTATAAAGGCGTGAGCCGCCGCGGCAACAGTTCCGCGCTTGCGAATTTGAATCGCCGCGCGTTTCCCGGTTCTTACGACAGCCGACGTTATCCGCGGATGTACGGCCCCGCCCGACTCGTTTCGGCGCAGGAAAGGAATCGTTCGGCGCAAATAGCGCGCGAAGCCATGGCCTTGCGTCTGTGGACAAGTCAGCCTCGCGTGAAGTTTCTGTCGGGGGAGTGGCGGTGCTCAACATATTGATCGTCGAGGACGATCCCTTGCTGGCCGGGACGGTGAAGAGCCTCGTCGAACTCAATCCGTGTTACCGCGTAACCGCGCTTGCCGACGATCTCGAAAGCGCCGTCGCGGCGGTCCACGACCGGCGCCCCGACCTCGCCCTCGTCGACCTCCAGCTCGCCAACGGAAGCAGCGGCTATGCGGTGGCGGCGCGGCTTCACGAGAGCGGGATCGCCTGCCTGTTCACCACCGCCAAAGCCCCGGGCTTCGCGGTGCGCGACCTCGCCATCGGCTGCCTTCAAAAGCCCTATCGGGAAGAAGACCTGGTCCGCGCCCTCGCCGAGGCCGAGGATATCTTGAAGGGACGCGAGAAGCTGGTCCTTAGACGGCGCCTGCCCGAGCCGCTGGAGATTTACGGGGCGGAGGAGGAGACGAACGAGGCCGGCTTCGTCCTCCGGCCCGGTGGCCGCACCTCCTGGGTCGCGAAGCTCAGGAAGCTGGTGCGCAGACCGTCCTCCTTCAGGAGCGCGGCGCGGGTCGCCCAGCCGTCACCCTGAACTTGTTTCAGGGTCCAGCTCTCCGCCCGCAGGGCGGCTCCACGCTGGATGCTGAAACAAGTTCAGCATGACGATGCTTCCCGCTCTCTCAACGCCGCGCCGGCGCCTCGACGAATGACCAAATTCCGTATCTCGGTCATGTCCTCCATGGCGAAGCGGACGCCTTCGCGCCCAAGGCCGCTGTCCTTGACCCCGCCATAGGGCATGTTGTCGACGCGGTAGGAAGGCACGTCGTTGATCACCACTCCGCCGA
>JASLBD010000011.1 GCA_030146745.1 Allosphingosinicella sp.
AAGTTCGACGACGAGATCGTGCCCGTGACCGCGAAGATGATGGTCAAGAACAAGGAGACGGGCGAGACCTCGATGCAGGAGGTGACGCTCACCAAGGACGAAGGCAATCGCCCCCAGACGACGATCGAGGATCTGCGGAAGCTGCAGCCGGTGATGGGCCCCGAGGCGATGATCACCGCCGGCAATGCCAGCCAGCTCTCCGACGGCGCCTCCGCCTGCGTCCTCATGGAAGCCGGCCTCGCCGCGAGCCGCGGCCTTCAGCCGCTGGGCCGCTATGTCGGAATGGCGGTGGCCGGAACCGATCCCGACGAGATGGGCATCGGCCCGGTCTTCGCCGTGCCCAAGCTGCTCGCCCGCTTCGGACTCACGGTCGACGATATCGGCCTTTGGGAGCTGAACGAAGCCTTCGCCGTCCAGGTCCTCTACTGCCAGGACCGGCTCGGAATCCCGGACGACCGCCTCAACGTCGACGGCGGCTCGATCTCGATCGGCCACCCCTACGGAATGTCGGGCGCCCGGATGACCGGCCACGCGCTGATCGAAGGCAGGCGCCGGGGCGTCAGATATGTCGTGGTGACGATGTGCGTGGGCGGCGGCATGGGCGCGGCCGGGCTCTTCGAGGTTATGTAGGATCTTCCTCTCCCGTTCTTACGGGAGAGGGGGGACCCAAGCCGAAGGCTTGGGGGGTGAGGGTCTTGCTGAGTCAGGCGTACAGACCCTCACCTCCCACCGCTTCGCGGCGGGCCCCTCCTCGCCCGCGAAGGGCGGGAGAGGGGTTTACGACGCGTAGAGCTTAGCCTCCGCCGCCCGGCGCCGGGTAAGCCCCGCCATGACCTTGCCCGCCGCCTTGTTCCACCGCGCGAATTCGGCGGCCGCGCCCCTGTAGTCGCCGGCCTTGTGCTTCTTGAGCAGGGTGCTGGCGGAGAGGTTGGCGACTCCGACATTGTAGGCGAAGCTCACCATCGCATCGAACTGGTTCTGGGTGGTGGGCGTGCTTCCCAGGATCCTGCTCACCTTCTCGGCGAACTCGCCGAGGTGGGAGGTGAAGCGGTCGTCGCATTGCTTCTGGGTCCACACCACGCCCTTCTTGATGTCCGCGCCGGTCGAGCCCCAGCCGATCGTCCAGGGATCGCCGCCGGAGCCCGGGTCCGGATAGGCTTCGAACGAGCCGTCGGGACGCCTTTTCGCGCATCCTTCGAATTCCTGGACGAGCTTGATGCAATCCGGTCCTGGCGTCATTTTCCGATCTCCCCCTATGAGTCGCGATGATCGGATAATGATCCGGTTTGTGCCGCGCCTCAAGCGTGCCGCCGTCCTCGAAGATGGTCCGCAACCCGCCGCCGCTTCCACCGTTGTCCCCTCGAAACGAAGGAGGTCTTATCCATGCCCGTCTCGAATCTCACGCTCGTGGAGCGCATCGCCCGGGTGCTCGCAGGCCGGGCGCACAGCAGCAACGCGGAGGGCGACGATCCGTCCGCGGGCCCGAACGTGGACGAGACCTGGCACGAATATATTCCGGACGCGCTTTCCATCCTGCGTACGATGCGCGAGCCCGACCGGGTCATGGCCGCCGCCGGAGATGCCGAAATCTGGGAGCGGATGGTCGAAGCCGCGCTCAACGTCGAGCGCGCCGTCGGCAACGCCTGATCCGGTCACTCCGCCCGGATCGGCGAGGCTCCCGGCCTGTCGATCCGGACCAGGCCCTTGCCGGCGAGCTGATCGAGGCCGGCGCGGGCTTCGTCCGCCCCCACGTGGCGGCCCGCCGCCTCCAGCAGTTCGCGGACGCTTCGAGGTCCGGCTTTCAGATTCGAGACGATGGCGAGCGCGCCGGAGCCCGGCGCGAATTCTATCCCGCCTACCTTCCAGCGTCGGCCGGGCCGCTCCGGAGGGAGCATCGTCACCGCGAGGCTCGCGATCCCCTCGCCGCAGCCGGGGTCGACAAGGGATCGCAGGCCGAGCCCCGTCACGCGCGCCCGCGAAGCATTCTTTTCGGCGAGCCACTGCGCAACGGCGGCCTCGTCGAAGCGGGCCAGCAGATCCGCTTTGAGGGCGTCCGCCTGCCGAGCCAGCGATTCCCCGCCCAGCATGGGCCGGAGCGGCCGGTTCAAGGAGGGATGTTCGAGGAACAGGTCGTTCAGGAAATCCAGCAGGGTCTCATGCTTGACGATGATCCCCAGATGCAGCGAGTTACCTTCGGCCTCGCACTGATGATGGAGCCCCGCCGGCACGAACATGACGTCTCCGGGACGCATCGTCACGGTTTCGGAAACGTCCTTCGGCACCTTCACCCGCGGATGGCCGGCCACCCCGCAATCGGCGGGCTCGCCGAAGAAGCGCCACAGCTTGCTGCCTTCGACCTGGACGATGATCAGATCCTGGGGGTCGTAATGCGCCGGTAGCGCCGGGAGCTTGCTGAACGAGGTGATGGCGCCGATCGCGACCCGATCGTGGAGAAGCCGTTCGGCATCTTCGGCGAGCGCCGTGAACTTCGAATCGTGGCGGTGGAGATCGTTGACGATGAGGCTGGCGCCCTGCCGCGCCAGCTGGCGCAGGACCAGCGGGCGAATCCGCTGATCCTTGACGAGCCCGAGCATCTCCAGATTCGGGGCGTGGCCGTTGACGGTGACCCGGAAATCCTTCCGGTCCATGCCGTCGCGGAGCACCAGCCGCTCCAGCTCTTCCAGCGAGAAGAGCGCGTCGGGCGGGACTCCGCAGGCTCCGGACCGATGGATCAGCCGGCGCTGCGCCATGCCTTCCGCGATCGCGGCGGGATCGAAGCTGCCCAGAACATCCCGGAACGTGAACGCCATCGCGGGCGAGTATCACAATCGTCCGTAAAATGCGAAAGGCCGCCCCTCGCGGGACGGCCTTTCCATTGTCAGCCGGAAATGCGGCCTCAAGTCTTCAGGCGCGAACCCCCGTGGAGGCTGCGCTCACCCGACCCGCCGCACGCGGCATTTGACAATGAGACATCAGACCACCTCCTTTCCGTTGTTGAACGATGCGAGGGAGATGGGGAAGGGTCGGGAAAATTCAAGGGAGGCAGGGAGTTACGTCATTCCGGCGAAGGCCGGAATCCATGAGCACGGCTCTGCGAGGTTCCAGCCCCGTGTGAATGGATCCCGGATCAAGTCCGGGATGACGGTTTCTAATAAGGCGGCCGGTCCAGCCCTGCCGGGCTCTTCGTGAAGATCTCGCAGCCGTCTTCCGTGATGCCGACCGAAGGCTCGAACTGGGCGGAGAGGGAGCGGTCGCGGGTGACGGCGGTCCAGCCGTCCTCGAGCAATTTCACCCCCGGCTTGCCGATGTTGATCATCGGCTCGATCGTGAAGAACATTCCGGGCCGAAGCTCGGGGCCGCGGCCCGGGCGGCCGGCATGGACGACCTCGGGCGCGTCGTGGAACAGCCGGCCGAGGCCGTGGCCGCAAAAGTCGCGGACGACGCCGTAGCGGTTCTTCTCCGCATAGGTCTGGATGGCGTGGCCGATGTCGCCGAGGAACTTGCCGGGCCGCGCCTGCTCGATCC
>JASLBD010000016.1 GCA_030146745.1 Allosphingosinicella sp.
TTACCTGGTCTTCGTGTCTAGCAAATCGTCGGCGTTCAGGGTGATTCGGTCCCCCGGATCGAATCACTTCTTCTTGCCGGCGATCGGCTTGGCCTTGCCCTTGCGGGTGCGGGCGTTGGTGTGGGTGCGCTGGCCGCGGACCGGAAGGCCCTTGCGGTGGCGAAGGCCGCGATAGGAAGCGAGGTCCATCAGGCGCTTGATGTTCATCGCCACTTCGCGGCGCAGATCGCCCTCGACCTGGTAGTCGGCGTCGATCGTCTCGCGGATCTGGAGGACTTCCTGGTCGGAGAGGTCCTGGACCCGGCGCTCGGGCGAGATCCCGAGCTTCTCGGCGATCTGGACCGCCTTGGTCCGGCCGATTCCGTGAATGTAGGTGAGCGCGATCACGACCCGCTTATTCGTGGGGATATTTACCCCGGCAATACGTGCCATTTAGTTTTCTCCTGCTCCACAGGGCGGGATGGCTTCCGCCCCATCTCGACGCTTCGATGGGCCCTTAAACAGCGACAGCCGACGAGCGCACGAAAGCGCCGCCGGACGACCGGTTATCGGGATGAGCGCGAGATAGGATCGGAGAGGAGCCCTGTCAACGGTAAGCGCGGGGTGGAAAGCGGCTTTTTTCCTCAGCCGAGCAGCCGCTCGTGGACGACCTTCCCGCTTTGGGTCAGCCGTACCCCTTTGACGATCTCGTCCTCGTCGGGAAGGACCGGCCTGCCGGCCTCCTTGTCCCAGAAGGCGGAGAGGAAATTGTAGAGGTTGCGGGCGTAGAGGGCGGAGGCGTCGGCGGCGAGACGGGAAGGGACGTTGCGGTGGCCGACGATCCGGACGCCGTGGCGCTCCGCCACCTCGCCCGGCACCGAACCCTCGACATTGCCGCCCTGCTCGACGGCCAGATCGACGACGACGCTGCCCGGGCGCATCGAGGCGAGCTGGGACTCGGAGATCAGCCGCGGCGCCGGCCGCCCCGGGATGAGCGCGGTGGTGATGACGATATCCTGCCTGGCGATATGGCCGGAGACCAATTCGGCCTGAGCCGCCTTATATTCGTCCGACATCTCGGTCGCGTAGCCGCCGGAGCCCTCGCCCTCGATTCCGGCCACCTTCTCGACGAAGATCGCCTTGGCGCCGAGGCTCTCGATCTGCTCCTTCGTCGCCGCCCGGACGTCGGTCGCGGAGACGATCGCGCCGAGGCGGCGGGCGGTGGCGATGGCCTGAAGCCCGGCGACCCCGACGCCCATGACGAAGATCCTGGCGGCCGGGATGGTGCCCGCCGCGGTCATCATCATCGGAAAGGCGCGGCCATATTCGGCGGCCGCGTCGAGCACGGCCTTGTAGCCGGCGAGATTGGCCTGGCTGGAGAGGACGTCCATCGACTGGGCGCGGGTGATTCGCGGCATCAGCTCCATCGCCAGCGCCTCGAGCCCGGCGGCGGCATAAGCGTCGATCCGCTCGCGCTGCCGGAACGGATCGAGCATCGCCGCGACGAGAGCGCCCGGCTTAGCGCCCTGAAGCGCCGCCGGATCCGGCCCCTGGACCGCGAGGATGGCGTCGGCTCCGGCGACCGCCGTCTCGCGCGGAGCGACCGTCGCCCCCGCGCCTTCGTAATCGGAATCGGCGATCGAGGCGGTAAGGCCGGCTCCGGCCTCGACCGCGACCTCGGCCCCCAGGACGACGAATTTCTTCACCGTCTCGGGAGTCGCCGCGACCCTGCGCTCGGCGTCGGCCGTCTCCTTCAGGATCGCGAGCTTCACCGCGTTTCTATTCGGCGATGAGCAGGACGACGATGAAGCCGAGGACCAGCGAGATGATCGCGCCCCACTTCATCAGGAAGAGGAAGCTCTCATAGCCCTTCCTGTGGACGACCGCTTCCCTCTCGATCTCGCCTTCCGCCGCCATATTTCCTGTTTCCCTGTCCGTGGCCGGGCGCCCTTCTAGCGCCGGAGCGGCGGCCGTTGAAGCCCTGATTAAGCCGAACTTTACCTGCGCCCGCTAGAGCTGCGCCCATGAGTGATGGGGAGTGAAGATGCGGCCGGACCCGACGCGATGCCTGCTGCTGATCGACGACGAGCCCGCGCAGCGGCGGCTCGTCACCGCCATCGGCGCCCGCGCCGGCTGGTGGGTCCGAGGCGCGCCCGACGTCGAGTCGGCGGCGAAAATCCTCACCGACGTCGACGGCCCGCCGGTCGACGCCATCCTCCTCGACCATTGGCTGCCCGGGCCGGACGGAACCGGGGTCATCGAACAGATACGGGCGCTTCGCCCCGATCTGCCGCTGCTGGTGATGACCGCCCAAACCTCGGTCGCGGTCGCGGTCGAGGCGATGCGGGCCGGAGCCCACGATTTCCTGGTCAAGCCGATCGCCCCCGACAGCCTTCTCGCAGCCCTCAACGCCGCCACCGATCGCCGTCAGCGCGGCGGCGGCGAGCTTCGCCCGCTCTCTGAGAAGATCTCCAACCGGCCGCTCGCCTTCGAGGAGATCGTCGGCTCGGCGCCGCCCTTCCGCTCGGCCCTCGCCGTCGCCGCCAAGGCGGCGCGGGCCCGGGTCTCGGTCCTGATCGAGGGCGAGAGCGGCTCGGGCAAGGAAGTCATCGCCCAGGCGATCCACACCGCCAGCCCGCGCGGCCGCAAGCCCATGATCACGGTCAATTGCGGAGCGATCCCCGAGAATCTGGTGGAATCCGTGCTTTTCGGCCACGAGAAGGGCGCCTTCACCGGCGCCTTCGACCGCCATGTCGGCCGCTTCGAGGATGCCGACGGCTCGACCCTCTTCCTCGACGAGGTCGGCGAGCTTCCGCTCGAGACCCAGGTCAAATTGCTCCGTGCCCTGGAAACCGGCGAGATCCAGCGCATCGGCGGCCGTGCCATCCACATGGTCGACGTCAGGATCATCGCCGCGACCAACCGGCGCCTCGCCGAGGAAGTCGCCCGGGGACGCTTCCGCGAGGACCTCTATTACCGCCTCAACGTCGTCCACGTCCCGATTCCGCCCCTGCGGGACCGGGCCAGCGACATCCCGCCGCTGGCCCGCCACCTCCTCGCCCGGATCGCCGAGCAGCCGGGAATGCGGCATCTCTCGATCACCGACGACGGGCTCGAGGTGCTGATGCGCTACGGCTGGCCGGGCAACGTCCGCCAGCTCCAGAACGCCCTCTTCCGGGCCGCCGTGCTGTGCGACGGCAACGCGCTGACCGCCACCGACTTCCCGCAGATCGCCCAGGAATCGACCCTCTCGCGCCGCTCCAGCGATCATCACCGCCCGGCGCTCAACGGCGCCTCGCAGCAGGCGGCGTTGTCCAACGGCCCCGGCGTCACCCTCTACGACCCCGACGGCAATTTGCGCCCCCTCGACGCGATCGAGGCGGACGTCATCCGCCTCGCCATCGGCCATTATCGAGGCCGGATGACCGAAGTGGCGCGGCGGCTGGGGATCGGCCGGTCGACGCTGTATCGCAAGCTCGGGGAGCTCGGCATCGGCGACGCGGCTTAGTCCGTCGCCCAAGCGAAGGCTGGGGCCCCAGCGGGTGAAGAACACAGGCGCATTTCACTCGCTGGGACCGCAGCCTTCGCTGGGGTGACGAGAGAGCGGAACCGTCCTAAACTCCAGGGCCATGCCCAACTTTACCCAAGCCATAATCCTCATCACCGGCGCCGCCTCCGGGATCGGCGCCGCCACCGCCACCCGGCTCGCCGAGGCCGGCGCCCGCAAGCTCATCCTGATGGACCGGGACGAGGACAAGCTGCGCGACTTTGCCTTCACCCTGCCCTGCGAGCGCCAGATCCGGATCGGCGACGTCGCCGACCAGAGCCTGTGGGAGCGAGAGGATCTGACCGGCCTCACCCACGCCGTGGTCAATGCCGGCATCGGCGCGGGCGGGCCGATCGCGGAGACGAGCTTCGCCGACTGGCGGCAGATCATGTCGATCAACCTCGACGGTGCCTTTCTCACCCTTCAGGCGGCG
>JASLBD010000017.1 GCA_030146745.1 Allosphingosinicella sp.
GCCGCTCTCCCGCCCGGACGGCGAGCAGCCCGGCGGCCCGGCGGGCGACGTCGGCGAGGTCGATCTCCTCGCCTTCGGGTCGGAAGTCCGGGCGCTCGATCGCCTGCAGGTCGACGAGGTCGTCGACCAGGGCCAGGAGATGGCGGCCCGCCGTCGCGATGTCGCCGGCATATCCGGAATAGTCGCTCTTGATCGGCCCTTCCCCCTGGGCCCCGATCGTCTCCGCGCTGGCGATGATCCGCGCGAGCGGCGCCCGAAGCGCCTTGTCGAGCCGTTCGCCGAAGGCGCCCGGCTCCGGATGAACCTCGGCCGCCGGCGGCGGGGCGGAGGTGCCGGCCGGCAAAGCGGCGGCGGAGCCGCGGAAGCCGGCGAATCGGCCGGTGCCGTCGATCAGCGGGATTCCGGCCAGGCGGTAGCGGCCGCCGCGGCCGCCGCGAAGCTCGGCGGACTGGCCGTCGAAGCGCCTTTGCTCGGCCAGAGCGGAGAGCCGGGGCAGCTCGCCCTCCTCGCCTTCCTCGCGCCGGAACAGGCGGGTGAGCTGTTGCCCGACCAGCTGCGCCGGAGCCTTGCCGGCGGCGGCGGCGGCGGCTGGCGAGACGATGGTCAGCCGAAGCGCGGCGTCCGTCTCCCACATCCAGTCGGCGCCGGCGCGAAGGAAATCGGCCTGGCGCTCGGCATCGGGTGCCGGCGCCGGGCCGCGGGCGGGGCGCGCGAGCCAGCCGGTGACGGCGAGGTCCACCCACCCCTCCCTGGGCTCGGCGCGGACCCACAGGTCGAGATCCGCCTCCCCTTCGGCGGCGATGGCGCCGCGCGAGATGACGATGCCGAGGCGGCGCGCGAGGCGGGCGAGCGCCGCCAGCTGCGGCACCGCCAGCGGGCCGCCCTCCTCGCCTCCGGCGGAGCGGTGGAGCGCCATCAGCCGCGGCTCCGCCGCGATCAGGCGCCCGTCGGAGTCGATCCGGCCGCGGACGGCTTGCTCGACGGTCATGATGCGAGCCTCGCCACGGCCGAACGATAGGCCGGATCGAGGCTCCAGAGCAGTATGTGGTGCCGGGCCCGCCCCGCGTCGATCGCATCGTAGAGGTCGAGCTGCGCCGCGACCGCCTCCTCGCGGCCGGCGAGCTGGAGCAGCACCGAAGCCGCCGCCTCGCGCTCCAGGTGCGCGGCCCGAAGCACGATGGCGGGGCCGCGTCCGGAAGAATCGGGGAGCAGCTCCCACAAAGCCTGGGGATCGAGCCCGGTGCGAAGCGAAAGTCCGGCCAGCAGCAAGGGCAGCGCCCCTTCGCCGGCGGTCCGGACGAGCAGATTGTCGTCGAGCCGGCCCCGCTCCTCGAGCCGGAGCGCGAGCCGGCGCGCGAGGGAATCGGCGCCCGCGCCTTCGTCATAGCGTCCGAGCAGCGCCGCGGTCGCCGAAGTCACGGCGCCGTCGGCGGCGGCCGGGGCCACTGCGTGCCGGGCGATCAGATAGGTTCGAAGGGCCGCGGCGACGGTCCAGGCGAGGGCGTGGGCGACTTCGGCCGGAAGGTCGCCGCTGGCGAGGAGCGGCTCGTGGAAGGCGTCGAGACGGCGGCTCTCGGCGATCAGGAGCGATACGGCGGCCGAGGCGACCGCCGGATCCTCGTCACCCGCCAGCTCGGTGAGGAGCCGGGACTCGGGGGCGGCCCGGGCGAGCCGATGCTCCTCCGTCCGGCGCAGGAGCAAGGCGAACAGCGCCGGATCGGCAAGCGCTCCGCCGCCCTCCAGGATCGGCATTGCGATGGGAAGGCTGGCCGAGGACAAGGCGGCTCGAAGCTCCAAATCCTCGTCCCGGGCGAAATTCGCGGCGAGAGCCGAGCGAAGCTCGTCCTCGATGTCGCCGACCAGCCGCCGGAGGAGATGCGAGGCGGTGACGCGCTGCCGGTCGCTGAGCCGAAAGGCTTCGGGAAGGGCGAGATCGGCGATGGCCGCGGCGACGCGCGCGTGTGCCGACGCGAGCAACTGCGCCGCGCCGTCCAGTTCACCTCCGCTAGCGCGCACTTCGGACATTGGCGGTGCATAGGCCCGTCAGGGTTAAAGCCGCGCTAATCCTGTGGAGGCAAGGGTGCCGGCGAGTGAGCGTGCCGCTGGGCCCAGAAGAAACTCGCTCCGGCATAGAAAGCGAGCAGGGTCAGGCCCGTCCCCCACAGGTTGGCGAGCGCAAAGGGGAGCATCAGCCAGGTCATGCCCTTGCGCTCGGCGAGCCAGAGCCTGCCCGGCACCTCCCGCCCTTCGGCCTCGATGCGCAGCGCCACCGAGAAAGCAACGACGGTCCCGGCCAGGGCGACGCAGCCCCAACCCCGCGTATCGGCGAGGGAATGCGCGAGGATGAGCAGCGCTCCGGCCGAGATCGCTGGAAGCAGGGCGCCCCACCAGCTCGGCCCCCTGGTCCCCTGCAGGCGCATCGAGCCGAGGCGCTCGGCGATTCCGTCGAGCGGAGTGGCAAGCAGGAGGAAGGCGAGGCCGAGGCCGAGCCACTGCTTCGCGAACGCGAGGCCGCCCAGCCCCATCAGTAAGACGGCGCCCAGGCAGAGGGCGGTGGGAGTGACGGTCGTCGGCATCAGCGCCCGGGTCGCCAGCCGCTCGGTCGGTCCCAGCAGATAGCGCGACACCCAGTCGCTGCTTCGGACATGCGCTCCGGCGACGATCCTGGCTTCGAGCTCGACCAGATCCTCCGAAGTCTCGGCGACCAGCGGCAGCTCGTCCTCCGCCTCGCCCCTGACGCTGATCTGCCGGGCGCCGGCCTGGACCGCGCGGCGAAGCAGGGTGGACTGGAGGTCCCAGTCTCTCAGCATGGACGCGGTCTGCTTGAGCATGTCGCCGTCGATCAGGGCGAGGCCGGCCCAGCGGCTCTGGGCGTCGATCCGCTCGTAACGATCGTCGACCCGCAGGTCGGGCACGACGAGGATGGCGGGACCGTCGAGGGCGACCAGGCGGGCGATCACCGCTTCGGGTGCGACGAGGCCGTCGCCGACGAGGAGCACCCGGTCGCTGCTGTGCACCGCCTCCGCCGC
>JASLBD010000099.1 GCA_030146745.1 Allosphingosinicella sp.
CGGCAGCTTCGCGGGCCTGCTCTCCTACCCCCTGCTGGTCGAGCCCTTGCTGACCCTGGAGCAGCAGAGCCTGCTCTGGTCGGCCGGCTACATCCTGCTCGTGATGATGGTGGTGGCCTGCGCCCTCACCGTCCCGGCCGCCGCGGTCGAGGCTATGCCCAAGGCCGCCGGGCCGGCGCCTTCGTGGCGCCGCCTGCTCCACTGGGTGGCGCTCGCCGCGGTGCCTTCCGGCCTGATGCTGTCGACGACGACCCACCTCACCACCGACATCGTCGCCGTCCCCTTGCTCTGGGTGCTTCCGCTCGCTCTCTATCTGCTGAGCTTCGTCATCGCCTTCGCCCACCGGCGGGGCGCGGCAAACCTGGTCGTCGCCATCGCGCCCTTGTTCCTCCTCGTCGCCGGCGGCTTCGCCTTCAGCGGCGGATCCGACCATCCCTTCTTCACCGCCACCCTGGGCCTGCTGCTGCTCTTCATCATCGCCGTCGCCCTCCATGCCGAGATGTACCGGCGGCGGCCCGAACCGGCGCACCTCACCGCTTTCTATCTCGCCATGGCGGTCGGCGGAGTGCTCGGCGGGGTGTTCTGCGCGATCCTCGCGCCGACCCTGTTCGACTGGGCCTATGAGCATCCGCTGCTGATCGTCGCCGCGGCCGTGCTTGTGCCGCAGGCTCCGTTCATCCCCTGGGCGCAGGGCATTCCCACGCCGCTGCGCTGGCTGATGGCGTTCGGCCTGCTGGTCCTGTCCTGGGCGATCGACCGGAATATGGGGCCGTTCACCAGCGACGGCACCGCCTTGGCCGGAAGCGTGTTCATCTCGCTCGTCGCTCTGGCCTTCATCGGCCGCCAGTGGGTCTTCGCCGCCGGCCTGCTCGCCCTGATGCTGAGCTATGGCGGATGGACCAAGCTCGAGGAAAGCCGGGCGGGGGTCCGCACCCGCTCGTACTTCGGAGTTTATACCGTCACCACCCGGCGCGACCCGCCTTCGCGCCAGCTCACCCACGGCACCACCCTCCACGGCGTCCAGAATCTGACCCCCGGGGGCGAAACCGAGCCGACCTCTTATTATGCCCGTCGCTCCGGAGTGGGCCACGCGATCGAATCGCTGCCCGTCTTCCACGGCCCCAATGCTTCGGTCGGCGTGGTCGGCCTCGGCACCGGAACCTTGTCCTGCTACGCCCGGCCGGGGCAGGACTGGCGCTTCTTCGAGATCGATCCGGCGATGGTCCGGATCGCCAGGAATCCGGAGATATTCACCTTCCTCTCCCGCTGCGCGCCGCAGGCCAAGGTGATCCTCGGCGACGCCCGGCTCAGCCTTGCCCGCGAGCCGGCGGGCAAGCTCGACCTGCTCGCGGTCGACGCCTTTTCTTCCGACGCCATCCCGATCCACCTTCTCACCCGCGAGGCGCTTCAGGTCTACCGGCGGGCGCTGAAGCCGGACGGCCTGCTCCTCATCCACATCTCCAACCGCTATCTCGATCTCGAGCCGGTGCTCGCCGCGGCGGCGAAGCGCGACGGCTGGCACGCCGCCGCTTTCGACTATTCGCCCGAGCCCGGCGAGGAGGGACGCAATCTGTCGCGCTCGATCTGGGTGGCGATGGCGAGGGACAAGGAAAGCCTTATGACTCTGAGGATCGCCAGCGCCGACGACGCCCACCTCTGGCGGCCACTGCTCGGGCGGCCCGGCTTCCCGGGCTGGACCGACGATTATGCCAGCATCCTGCCGCTGCTCGAAGACTGGAACGCCTGGCTGCCCGGGGTTCTGAAGCAGTGACGATCGAGACTCCCCGGCTCAGGCTTCGCGACTGGCGCGAGGAGGATATCGAGCCTTTCATCCGCCACCTCAACGTCGAGCCGGTGATGCGCTGGCTCGGCGGCGTTCGAACGCCCGAGCAGCAGGAGGCGACGGTCCGCGAGCGTTTCATGGCATGGCAGGAGGCCCGCGGCTTCACCTTCTGGGCGGTGGAGCGCAAGGAGGATGGCGAGCTGCTCGGCTTTTGCGGGCTCAAGATCGCCGACGATCCGCAAAGCCCGGTGGAGGGCGAATATGAGGTCGGCTGGCGGCTTCGCGAGGACTCCTGGGGCCGCGGCTATGCCAAGGAGGCGGCGACCGCCTCGCTCGATTTCGCGTTCGACCGGCTCGGGGCCGAGCGCGTCGTCGCGCTCACCGTCGAGGGCAATTCGCCGAGCTGGGGGCTGATGCTCCGGCTTGGAATGACCCGGCGCCCCGACCTCGATTATGCCACCGCCTTGTGGACCGAGGGGCCGGTCGTCGTTTACGAGATGAGGCGCGGGCAATGGCGAAGCTGATCCCCTTCGGCGGCAAGGCGCCGAGCGTCGATCCGGCCGCCTTCGTGGCCCCGGGCGCGGTGCTGATCGGCGATGTCGAGATCGGTCCGGAAGCCAGCGTCTGGTATAATTGCGTGCTGAGGGGCGACGTCAACAAGATCCGGATCGGCGCGCGTACCAACATCCAGGACGGCAGCGTCCTCCACGTCGATTCGCCGCGGCCCGGCAATCCGGCCGGGCTTCCCACCATCGTCGGCGAGGACGTGCTGATCGGCCATATGGCGATGGTCCATGGCTGCATCCTCCACGACCGCGCCTTCGTCGGCCTCGGCGCGATCGTCATGGACGGCTGCGAGATCGAAGGCGGCGCCATGCTCGCCGCCGGCGCCCTGCTCACGCCAGGGCGGCGCATCCCGGCGGGCCAGCTCTGGGCCGGGCGCCCCGCCAAATATGTCCGCGACCTGAGCGAGGAGGAGATCGCCGGCCAGCGGGCCGGGGTCGCCCATTATGTCGCCTTGGCCAGGCTCCACGCGGCGGCCACGGGAGGCGGCTAAGCCGCCGCCCCCGGATCGACGTGGATCGGTGCCAGGCACCAAGCGCTAAGTCCGTGGCCGGTGCCAGGCACCAAGCGCTAAGTCATTGAATCTCCTAACCCGAAGGCTCCACTGGCACCAGCAACCGGTGCCAGGCACCAAGCGCTAAGTCATTGAATCTCCTAACCCGCAGGCTCCGCTGGCGCCAGCAACCGGTGCCAGGCACCAAGCCCAACAATCGGTGCCAGGCACCAAGCCAACAATCGGTGCCAGGCACAACATCGGTGCCAGGCACCAAGCTCTAAGCAATTGATTCCTTGGACGCTGGCGAGTGCCGCGACCGGCGATCAGAGGCTGAGGAGGCTTTCGCCGAGGCGCTGGAGGCGGTCCGCCTGGGAATCGGCGCGAGCGGGTCGTCCCGCGGATGGCGAAGGGCCGCCCGAACGTCGTGGCCCTCAACGAGGACATCGGCCTGATGACGATCGCGACCGGCACCAGGGGCGCGGCCGCCCGCGCGACGATCGAGAACCCAGCCGCGACACCGAGCTGCGAGGGCGCCGGCTTTCCGTGTGCTGCGTTCGGGGCACTCGTGCTCGTGGCGGCGAACTACGAGAAGGAACTCGCCGCCTATCGGGCGCGGTTCCCCGGCCTGAACCCGGTCAACCAGGCGTTCGTGGCGACCACCGACACGTTCGCGCGCGGCTGGATGCAGACCTTCTCCGACATGGCGAGGCGCTACGACGTCTACATCCTCGGCTCCAACAACCAGGCGCCGTTCCGCGAGTCGAGCGACCCCGCTGACATCGCGGCGTTCGCCGATCCCGACGAGCGGCGGCCGGCGTCCGTCTTCGTCGCCACGGAGCCGAAGGTCTACAACGAGGTCTTCATGTGGGGCCCGGACGACGTGGATCCGGCCGCGCCGCGCCCGCT
>JASLBD010000154.1 GCA_030146745.1 Allosphingosinicella sp.
CGCGCGCGGCGCGGGCCTCGCCGGCCTCTCGCGGGCGACCGCGCTCATCGACGTCGTCGCCCAGCCGCTCTACATCGGCCTCTACGGCCTGCCCGCCTACGGCCTCTACGTCGCGCTTTGGGCGAGCATCAACTTCCTCGAAAATCTGGTCGACCTGTCGCTGACCAGCGCCCTCCAGCGCATCGTCCCGACCGAGGACGACGAGACCGCCCACGGCGCGGTCAAGGCCGCCTTCCTCCTCACCGTCCTCCCCGCCGCGCTGATCGCCCTCCTCGTCACCCTGAACGCCGATTGGGTCGCCGGCTTCTTCTCGGCCGCGGCCGAGGACAAGGCGAGCCTGCCCACCGCCGTCGCCCTGTTCGCCTGGGGCCTGCCCCTGTGGACCTTCATCGAGATCGCGACCTCGGCCGCCCGCGCGCGCCGCGCCTTCGGGCCCGAGATCCGCCTGCGCCTCTTCTGGGAGCAGATCGCCAGGATCGTCTTCGCTCTGGGCTGGTTCGCGCTCGGCGCCGGAAGCATCGGCCTCGTCCTCGCCCACCTCAGCTCGCTGGCCCTCACCGCCTTGCTCTGCGTGCCGCTGCTCGGCCGCTATTACGATCTGGGGCGGCTCGTCCGCGCCCCGATCCCCGGGGCCGACGTCCGAGTCCTGCTCGGCACCGGCCTCGCCTTGCTTCCCGCCAACGCCGCCCGCCGCCTCCTGATCGATGCACCGGCGATGATCCTCAACTTCCTCCTTCCCGGAGCGAGCGGAGCGGTCGCCAGCGGATTGTTCGAGATCGCCCGCAAGATCGCGACGCTCCCGCTCGCGGTCCGTCAGGCCTTCCAGTACGTCATGGCCCCGGTCGCCGCCCATCAGGCCCGCGCCGACCGGGCGGAGATCGCTCCGCTCTACCGCTTTGCCAGCCGGGTCTCGACCGCGCTCGTCGTCCCGCTCGCCGGCCTGCTCGCCTTCACCGGCCGCGACATCCTCTCCGTCTTCCGCCCGGAGGTGATGGCGGCTTTGCCCCTGCTCTACATCCTGGTCGCCGCCCGGGCGGCCGAGGCGATCGTCGGGCCGGCCACGCCGATCGTCGAGATGACCGGCCACCGCATCCTTCCCCTCGTCAACAGCTTCGTAGGCGTGGCGGTCTGGGCAGGGCTGAGCTACGTCCTCCTCCCCCGCTACGGCGCCGCCGGGATGGCGGTCGCGGTCGGCGCCGCCACCGTCGCAATCGCTTATGCCGCCACCCTCGAACTCAGGATCGCCGAAGGGATGAGCCCGTTCGACGGCAAGCTGTTCCGCGGCCTGTTCGTCGCCCTCCTGGGAGTGGCGCTGATGGCGCTCGCCGCTTACTGGACCCGCGGCCCGATGCGCTTCGCCTCGGTCCTTTCCCTGTGGGCGCTGGCGAGCTGGTGCGCGCTGCGCTTCGGCCTCGTCCGCGGCGACCGCGAGGCCCTCGGCGGGCTCGCCCGCCGGCTTCGGCTGATATGATCTGCGGGCTCGCCCGCCGCCTTCGGCTGATCTGATTCCCGGCCTCGCCCGGACCCTGAGGCTGGTGCCTTCCCCCCGCAAGCCCTAAAAGCGCCGCATTGCGCATCCAGGCATCGCCCCCATATTGGCGAGCCGCGCGTTTGCAGCGGCCAGCCCTGGCCCTGGTGCGAAACCGAGGAATCGAACGACGTGAAGCCCGCTTTGACGATCCGACCGAATTTCTGGAGGCGCGAGCATCATCTCGACAGGATGAGCCTGCGCGAGCTGGTGGTCGCCTATTTCCAATATCCCGCGATCATCGCCTATCTGGCGCTTTCGGCGGCCGCAATCGCCTTCTACGCCGCGCGCCCGGCCCCGCTCGCCCCGACCCTGATCGCGATCGCGGTCGCGACCCTCATCTACCCGTTCGTCTGGTACATGCTCCACCGCTTCGTCCTGCACAGCAAGTGGATGTGGAAGTCGAAGCTGCTCGCCCCGACCTGGAAGCGCATCCATTACGACCACCATCAGGATCCGAATCATCTCGAGGTCCTGTTCGGCGCCCTCCACACCACTCTGCCGACCATCGCGATCGCGACCCTCCCCATCGGCTACGCCATCGGCAGCTTCTGGGGCCCGCAAGCCGCCTTCGGCGCCGCCGCCGCCGCCTTCGCGACCGGCCTTATTACCACCTGTTTCTACGAGTTCGTCCACTGCATCCAGCATCTCGCCTACAAGCCCAAGCGCAAGTGGCTGGCGGAAATGAAGAAGCGCCACATGGCCCACCATTTCCACGACGAGAACGGCAATTACGGGATCACCAGCTTCCTGTGGGACCGCGCGTTCGGGACGTTTTACGACCGGCCGGAGCGGCCGGAGAAGAGCCCGACGGTGTTCAATCTCGGGTATACGGAGGAGGTGGCCAGGGTGTATCCGCATGTGGCGAAGCTGAGCGGGGGTGTGGCCACGGATCACCCCCGCGAGCGTGTCCGGGCTAGCGTCCGAAAGTAATCTTTCGGACGGATGGTTGCCTTCCGCCGAGGGCGCGCTATCAAGTTTTCC
>JASLBD010000392.1 GCA_030146745.1 Allosphingosinicella sp.
TGCTCGGTGCCGATGCGGTTGGCGGCGACGACGGGGACGACGTTGGAGACGGCGTGGCCGATCATCGCCCGCCGCCACATCCGGCTGGTGTCGAGGTCGGGATCGTGCGGCTCGGCGCCGATCGCGGTCGGGAAGAGCAGGATCTCGGCGCCGTCCAGCATCAGCGCCCGAGCCGTCTCCGGATACCATTGGTCCCAGCAGACGGCCGGGCCGACGGTGCCGTAGCGAGTCTCGTAGGTCTTGAAGCCGGTATTGCCGGGGCGGAAATAGAATTTCTCGGAATAGCCCGGCCCATCGGGGATGTGGCTCTTGCGGTAGACGCCCATCACGGTGCCGCGATCGTCGATCATGGCGAGGCTGTTGTAATGATGGTGCCCCTCCGCCTCGAAGAAGCTGGTCGGGATATAGACCTGGAGCTCGGCGGCGAGCGCCTGCATCGCGGTCACCGCCGGATGGCGGCCGACGGGCAGGGCGCGGGCGAAATGGCTCTCGTCCTGGGTGCGGCAGAAATAATGGCCCTCGAACAATTCGGGCGGCAGGATCAGCTTCGCCCCGCGTCCGGCCGCCTCGCGAACGAGGCCGGAGACGGCGGCGATATTCTCCTCGACCGAGTCGGTGAAGGCGAGCTGGAGGGCGGCTACGGTGAGAGAGGTCATGAATACTCCGTCATGCCAGCGGAGGCTGGCATCCAGGCGGCCTTCGAGTTTCCCCGCCGGCATGGATCCCAGCCTTCGCTGGGATGACGGAGGAAATCAAACCGGCATCTGCTGGCTGATGCAATGGAGGCTGCCGCCGCCGGTCAAAGCGTGCGGCGCCTGGATACCCACGGCCCGCCGTCCCGGGAACAGCCGCTGGAGCGCCATGACCGCGGCATCGTCGTTCGCGGCGCCGTAGAGCGGCACGACCACGGCCGCGTTGCCGATGTAGAAGTTCATGTAGGAGGCGGGGACGATTTCGCCGTCCCGCTCGATTCGGCCGGGGGACGGAAAGGGCTCGATCGCGAGGCCGAATGCCTCGGCCCGGGCGCGGGCATCGCGATAGACTGCCGCATTCGGATCGTCCGCGCCCGAAGGCTCGGGAATGGCCAGGGTCCCTTCCGCCACGAAGCGGGCGAGATTGTCGACATGGCCGTCGGTATGGTCGCCCAGCAGGCCCTCGCCGAGCCACAGCAGCCGCTCGATGCCGAGATCCTCCCGCAATCGCGTCTCGACCTCCTCGCGGGTCATGCCCGGGTTGCGGTTGGGATTGAGCAGGCATTGCTCGGTGGTGACGGCGAGGCCGGTGCCGTCGACGTCGATCGCTCCGCCTTCCAGCACCCAGTCGCAGCGGACGGCTTCCATGCCCGCGCCCTCGGCGAGGCGCAGGCCGACCGTGTCGTCGCCCTCGAGTTCGTATTTGCCGCCCCAGCCGTTGAACCGGAAGCTGCGCGGCTGCCGGCCGCTGCCGCTCTTGAGGATGATCGGTCCGGTGTCGCGAAGCCAGATGTCGCCGAACGGCTCCTGAAGCACGGTCGCGAAGGGCGCCAGCTCCCGCGCCGACCGGGCCGATGCCGGATCGGCGGCGACGAGGCGAACCTCCTCGCCGGCCCCGCCGGCATGGACCGCGGCGGCGAAGGCGGCGACTTCCAGCCGCGCCGGCCCGAGGTCGTCCTCCCACAGGTCCGAGTGGCTGGGAAAGCCGATCCAGACCCATTCATGCTCCGCCCACTCGGGCGGCTGGCGATAGGGGGAAGTGCTCATCCGGCGGCGCAATAACGCCAGTTCCGCGGGGACCCAAGCGAAACCCTGTTGCCGCTCCGCGGATACTATTATATATCTAGTAATAACTATTTTTTGGATATCGTGGTCATGGGCAAGTACGAACCTCTCAGGACGCATCTCCAAGCCGCCTGCGCCGGCGAATGGTCGGCGACTTTCGAACAGGTCGAGCAGGTTCTCGGCTTTCCGCTGCCGCCAAGCGCGCGCAGACATCGTGAATGGTGGAGCAATCAGGCCGGTGCGGGCCACAGCCAGGCGCGTGGCTGGCAGGATGCCGGCTGGCAGGTCTGGAAGGTCGATCTCGACAGTGAAAAAGTGATTTTCCGGCGCCGCGAAACCGAAAGCTCCGGGGCCGGCGTTTGGTTGAGCGAGCGGGTCGAAGATTTGCTCGACCAAGCTTCGACTTATCTCGGGACCACGGATCGCGAAGAAATTGTGAAGCAGGCCCTGAAAGCCTTGTGCGAACGGGAGGCGGCTCGACGCCTTGCGCTGCTGGGCGGGACGATGCCCGATCTTAAAGCGCCGCCACGCCGCCGGTTCGGCTGATGATCCTGGCGGACACGTCGGTATGGATCGACCATTTCCGAGGGCGCCTGAGCAGCCTGCAGCCGCGCCTTGACCAACGAGAGATCATGATTCACCCGTTCGTGATCGGAGAGCTGCTGTTGAGCGGCGTCAATCGTCGACCGGGCGCAGTCGCCGAGCTTCGCCAGTTGCCGCAGTCGCCGACTCCACGCCCGGAGGAGACGGAAGCACTGATCATTAGCCGAGCCCTGGACGGCCGAGGCATCGGTTATGTCGACTGCGTCATCATCACCGCGGTGCGGCTACGGCCGGGCGCCCGCCTCTGGACCCTGGACCGGAAGCTTCACGCAGTCGCCGCCGAAATGTCGGTAGCTTTCGACGCCTGAACCCGATCCCTCATCGCATGATCGGGCCGGCGTTGCCGCGGCTCTTGTCGCGGATGGCGCGGAATTCATCGCCGGGGTTCCAGTTCGGCCAGTCCATCGAATCGGCGAGGTCGCGGCCGATCAGCCAGTAGATTTCGAGGTCGCGGATCGCGCCCGACCAGTTCCATTTGGGGTCGTATTCGTCGCTGGGCTGGTGGTAGCGGTTGGTCCGGTAATCCTCGGCCGCGGCCCTCCCGGCGGCGAGCCCGCCGTCGACGAGGTCCTCCCCACCCTCGGCGTAGAGCATGGGCACGCCCTGGCGGGCGAGGCTGAAATGGTCGGAGCGGTAATAATAGCCCGCCTGCGGCGACGGCTCGTTCTTCACCGTCAGCCCGTAGCGGTCGGTCGCCCGCTTCATATAATCCTCGATCTGCGACTTGCCCTTGCCGATGACGACGAAGTCGCGCGTGTTGCCGATCACGTTCAGCCCGTCCATGTTCACCCCGCCGACCGTGCTGGCGAGCGGATAGATCGGATTCTCGGCATAATATTTGGAGCCGAGCAGCCCCGATTCCTCAGCCGTCACCGCCAGGAAGACGATCGAGCGCTCGGCATTGCCCCTCTTCGCATGCGCTTCGGCGAGCGCGATGAGGCCGGCGGTGCCGGTCGCATTGTCGAGCGCTCCGTTGCAGATGCCGTCGCCCGTCGAATCGGCGTCGCAGCGGCCGAGATGGTCCCAATGGGCGGTGTAGATCACATATTCGTTCGGCCGCTTCGAGCCCGGCAGGATCCCGATCACGTTCTTCGAGGCCTGCTTCTTGATCTGGTTGGTGAGGCCGATGGAGGCGCGGGTGCGCAAGGGCACGGCCTTGAAGCCGGGGCGCCTGGCCGCGGCGGCGAGCGCCGTCAGGTCCTGGCCCGACGCCGAGAGGATGCGCCGCGCCGCGTCGCCGGTCAGCCAGCCGACGACCTTCGACTGGTCCATATGCCCGCCCGGAGCGTCCATATTGTATTGAGGGCCGGTCCAGGAGGATTGGACGACGTTCCAGCCGTAGGAGGCGGGGTCGGGATCGTGGACGATGAACGCGCCCGCGGCGCCCTGCCGGGCCGCTTCCTCATATTTGTAGGTCCAGCGGCCGTAATAGGTCATCGCCTTCCCGTTGAACGGCCCTTCGAGATCCTCGTCCTGCCAATCGGGATCGTTGACCAGGATGACGACGGTCTTCCCCTTCACGTCGATCCCGGCATAATCGTTCCAGCCGCGCTCGGGCGCGTTGATGCCGTAGCCGACGAAGACCATCTCGCTGTCCCGAAGGTCGACCCTCGGCTGGACCTGGTAGCTGTTGGCGACGAAGTCGGTGCGGTGGGCGAAGGTCATCGGAGCCCCGCCGCCGGATATGGTGAGCGGGGTCGGAGCCGCCAGGCTCTCGACCAGCGGCACGTTCTGATACCAGCTGCCCTTGTTGCCGGGCTGAAGGCCCGCTTGTCCGAAGCGCTGGGCGATAAAGGCTACCGTCTTGTCCTCGCCTTTGGTGGTCGGTGCCCGGCCTTCATATTCGTCGGACGACAGGATCTGGGTCGCGGTCGTCAGGGTCGCGAGCGAAATGGGCGGGCCGGAATAGGCCCGCTGCGCCGGCGCGCTGTCGCGGGAGGTGGCGCAGCCGGCGAGCAGCAAGGCGGCGGCGGCCGGGACGGCAAGGGATCGAAGCGGCACAATCATGCTCCTCTCGGCCCCCCGGCTGCTCATGGCAGCAAGAAATTGCCCATGCAAGCTTGCGCCCGCGCGGGCGCGGTGCCATCGTGGGCGCAAGCTTGGGATTGGGGCCTAAGCGATTGGGGGTATTCATGTTTCGGATTTTTTCGCTTGGCGCGTTCGCGGCGCTTCTTCTCGTGTCCGGGGGCGTTCCCGCGGCCGGCTCCGCTCCGGCGGATCCGCCGGCGGCGTTCGGCGCGCGCGAAAGCGTTCTCTCGGTCAGCCTTTCGCCGTCCGGCAGGCAGTTGGCGTTCATCAGCCCCGGTCCGGGCCAGACCACCTTCCTCTACACCGTGGACGCGACCGGCGGCGGCACTCCGCGCCAGACTCTGAGCGCCGACGGTAAGCCGGAGCGGCTGCACCGCTGCGGGTGGGTCTCCGAAACCCGGCTGGTCTGCACCATCTATATGATCGACTCGAGCGCGGAGATGGGCGGGCGCGTCGTTGGCGTGACCCGGCTGATCGCGATCGACAGCGACGGCAAGAACATCAAGCTGTTGAGCCGAGGCGTCAGGCCGGACGACAAATATATCTCGTTCGGCGGCGGCTCGATCGTCGACTGGCTGCCGGAAATGGAAGGCTCGGTCCTGATGGGACGGCAATATGTCCCTGAAGCCAGGGCTGCAACTCGGATGGTCGACAACCGCGAAGGCTATGGCGTCGACCGGCTCAACACCACCACCCTCGATGCCAAGGTGGTCGAGTCGGCGAACCCGAGGGCCAGCCGCTACATCAGCGACGGTCGGGGATCGATCCGGATCATGGAGACCGCGGATATCGCGGGAGCGACCGGCTACGAGAGCGGGCGCCTCGATTATTTTTATCGCGCGAAGGGGTCGCGCGCCTGGAAGTCGCTGTCCAGCTACTCTTCGATCCGGGACGAAGGCTTCTATCCGATCGCGGTCGATCCCGATCTCGACGTCGCCTACGGCTACAAGAAGGACTCGAACGGCCGTTCGGCGCTCTACAGCGTGGCCCTCGACGGGTCGAAACGCGAAACCCTGGTCTTCGCTCACCCCCAGGTCGACGTCGACGGAACGGTTCGGATCGGCCGCCGCGGGCGGGTGGTCGGAGTCACTTACGCGACGGAGAAGCGCGAGGCGGCCTATTTCGACAAGGATCTCGCCGCGCTCGGGCGCTCGCTGTCCAAGGCCTTGCCGGGACTGCCGCTGGTCCGCTTCATGGATTCCAGCGTCGACGAGAGCAAGCTCCTGCTATGGGCGGGGAGCGACACCGATGCGGGCCGCTATTACCTCTTCGACAAGGGGACCAAGCAGCTCGCCGAGCTGATGCTGGCACGGCCCGAGCTCGAAAATGTCGCGCTCGCCACGATGAAGCCGGTTACCTACAAGGCGTCGGACGGGACCAGCGTGCCCGGATATCTCACTCTGCCCGCGGGTTCCACCGGCAAGGGCCTGCCGGCGATCGTGATGCCGCACGGCGGGCCGAGCGCGCGCGACGAATGGGGCTTCGACTGGCTGGTCCAATATTTCGCGAGCCGCGGCTACGCGGTGCTTCAGCCCAATTATCGCGGGTCTTCGGGCTATGGGGAGGGCTGGTATCAAAGGAACGGCTTCCAGTCCTGGCGGACCGCAATCGGCGACGTCAACGATGCCGGCCGCTGGCTGGTCTCCCAGGGCATCGCCGATCCGGGCAAGCTCGCCATCGTGGGCTGGTCTTACGGAGGCTATGCGGCGCTGCAGTCGCAGGTGCTCGATCCCGCCTTGTTCAAGGCCGTGGTCGCGGTCGCTCCGGTGACCGATCTCGGAAGCCTCGTCGAGGATTCGGCGGAGTTCAGCAACTATGGCGTGATCAGGAAATTCATCGGCACCGGGCCGCATTTGCGCGAGGGCTCGCCGGCCCAGAATGCCGGCAAGATCAAGTCGCCGGTCCTGCTCTTCCACGGCGATTTCGACCTCAACGTCCCCGTCGCCCAGTCGCGCAAGATGCAGGACAAGCTCAAGGGCGCCGGCGTCCGCAGCGAGCTGATCGTCTATCCTGGCCTCGACCACCAGCTCGACGACAGCGCGGCGCGGACCGACATGCTGAGGCGCAGCGACGCGTTCCTGCGGCAGGCCCTGAAGATCCAATAGGGAGGGCTTCTCGAGGTTGCGGCGCCTGGGCGGTCGTGCAACCTTGCGTCGCACGGAAACTGCCGTGGGGCGGCGGTGCGACAGGGGGCTTTTTCGATGATCCGTGGACGACTGTCTTTCTGCCTCCTGAGCCTGCTCCTGCTTCCAGCGGCCGGGCCGCCCGCCGATCCCGCCGCCGCATTCGGAGCGCGCGAGGACGTCTCCTCGATCAGCCTTTCTCCGGCGGGGCGGAGGATCGCCTTCATCAGCCCCGGACCGGGCGCCTCGTCCGTCGTCTACGCGGTCGAGGCGGTCGAGGGCGCCCAGCCTCGGCGGGTCCTGGGCGCGGATGGCCGCAAGGAGCGGATCACGGACTGCGGCTGGGTTTCGGAAGAGCGGCTGGTCTGCCGGGCCGTGTTCCTGATGGAGAATGTCGTCCCGGGCGAGCTTTTGACGGCCAGCCGCGTCTTCGCCATCAATGCCGACGGAACCAAGCCCATGCTCCTGAGCCGGCGAAGCCGCGCCGATGACGCTTATTACGCATTCGGCGGAGGCGAGATACTCGATTGGCTTCCGGGCACCGACGGCGCGGTTCTGATGGCACGGCGCTACGTGCCGGAAGTGAAGATCGGTTCGATCGTCGAGGACAAGCGCGAGGGCTATGGCGTCGACCGGGTCGACTCGGACAAGGGGGCTACCAAGGCGGTCGAATCGCCCAACAAACGGGCCGGCGGCTATCTCAGCGACGGGCGCGGCAAGGTCAGGATCATGCTCGTCCCGGACATGGCCGACAGCGGCTACGCCACCGGCCGCTACACCTATTATTACCGCACCAGGGGGTCGGACGACTGGAAGCAGCTCAGCATCTACCATTCGATCGACGAGTCCGGTTTCCGCCCCGTCGCCGTCGATCCCGATCTCGACGTCGCCTACGGCTTCAAGCGGGCCGGCGGCCGCGATGCTCTCTACAGCGTGGCGCTCGACGGCTCGGCGCGCGAAACCCTGATCTATTCACATCCTCAGGTCGACGTCGATTCCACCGTGCGGATCGGCCGGGCGCAACGCGTCGTCGGAGTCACTTTCGCGACCGAGAAGCGGGAGGCGGTCTTCTTCGACAAGGATCTGGCCGCCCTCGGCAAGGCGCTGGCCAAGGCGCTTCCGAACACTCCGCTCATCCGTTTCGTCGATTCCAGCGTCGACGAGAGCAAGCTCATCCTGTGGGCCGGCAGCGACACCGATCCCGGCCGCTATTATCTGTTCGACAAAGCGGCCAAGCAGCTTCGGCCGATGATGCTCGACCGGCCGCAGCTCGACGGCGTGACGCTCGCGCCGATGAAGCCCGTCACCTATACCGCCTCGGACGGGACGAAGGTGCCCGCCTATCTCACCCTGCCGCCGGGCGGTACCGGCAAGAACCTGCCGGCGATCGTCATGCCGCACGGCGGGCCGAGCGCCAGGGACGAATGGGGCTTCGACTGGCTCGTGCAATATTACGCCAGCCGGGGCTTTGCCGTTCTTCAGCCCAATTATCGCGGCTCGGCGGGCTATGGGGATCGCTGGTATCAGAAGAACGGCTTTCAATCCTGGCGCACCGCCATCGGCGACGTCAACGACGCGGGCCGCTGGCTGACGGCGCAAGGCATTGCCGATCCCGCGAAACTGGCGATCGTCGGCTGGTCCTATGGGGGCTATGCGGCGCTTCAGTCCGGAGTAGTCGATCCCGGCCTGTTCAAGGCGGTCGTGGCGATCGCGCCGGTATCCGACCTTGGCCAGCTGGTCGAGGATTCGAAAGGGTGGTCGAACCACCGGGTGGAACGCAACTTCATCGGCTCGGGCCCCCACCTTCGCGAAGGTTCGCCGGCGCAAAATGCCGGCAGGATCAAGGCGCCGGTGCTCCTTTTCCACGGCGACAAGGATCGCAATGTCGACGTCCGCCATGCCAGGCTGATGCACGACAAGCTCAAGGACGCCGGCGGTCGGAGCGAGCTGGTCGTGTTCGAGGGCCTCGACCACCAGCTCGGGGACAGCGACGTGCGCGCCCAGATGCTGCGCCGAAGCGACGCCTTCCTCCGGACGGCGCTCGGCCTCCAATGACAAAGGGCGGCCCCGCGGGAGCCGCCCTTTACTACAATCCTCCCCCGCGAATGCAGGGGAGCAATAGATTACCGCGAGTAGAACTCGACGACCAGGTTCGGCTCCATTCGGACCGGATAGGGGACCTCGTCCAGCGTGGGTACGCGGGTGAAGGTCGCCTTGGCGGTGCCGTCGGGGGCGAGATATTCGGGGATGTCGCGCTCGGCGAGGCCCTGGGCCTCCATCACCAGCGCCATCTCCTGAGCCTTGGAGCCCAAGGTGATCTCGTCGCCGACGTTCACCCGGCGCGAGGCGATGTTGCACTTCACGCCGTTGACCCGGATATGGCCGTGGCTGACCAGCTGGCGGGCGGCCCAGATCGTCGGGGCGAACTTGGCGCGGTAGACGACCATGTCGAGCCGGCGCTCGAGCAGGCCGATCAGGTTCTGCGAGGCGTCGCCCTTCATGCGGCTGGCCTGCTGGAACGTCTGCTTGAACTGCTTTTCGGTGATGTCGCCGTAATAGCCCTTCAGCTTCTGCTTGGCACGAAGCTGGATTCCGAAGTCGGAGAG
>JASLBD010000339.1 GCA_030146745.1 Allosphingosinicella sp.
AACTCGCGGGCAAGGCTGCCGAGGACCTGCATGTAATAAGGGCTGGGCGGGTTGGACTTGGCCCAGGGGACGATCGCGCCGCGCTTGATCGACAGATTCTCGTTGGGGACGACGAGCTCGGGGTCGAAGAGGAGCTTCTCGCCGAGGCCGTCGCAGGCGGGGCAGGCGCCCTGGGGGGCGTTGAAGCTGAACAGGCGCGGCTCGATCTCGGCGATGGTGAAGCCGGAGACGGGGCAGGCGAACTTCTCGGAGAAGACGATCCGGCCCGGGGGTGCGTTGTCGGAGAGAATAGCCCTCTCCCCCTGGGGGAGAGGGTTGGGTGAGGGGGCTCGACGTCCGCGACTACCCTCCGACTCAGGCCCCCCTCCCCCTGCCCCCTCCCCGCCGGGGAGGGGGGAAGGATCGGCCGGGTCGAGATACACCAGGCCCTCGGCCAGCTTGAGCGCCGTCTCGAGCGAATCCGCCAGGCGGGTCTCGATCCCTTCCTTCACGGCGAAGCGGTCGACGACGACCTCGATGTCGTGCTTGTATTTCTTGTCGAGGGCGGGCGCCTCCTCGATCGGGTAGAGCTGGCCGTCGATCCTCACCCGGGTGAAGCCCGACTTCTGCCATTCGGCCAGCTCCTTGCGATACTCGCCCTTGCGGCCGCGGACGACGGGGGCGAGCAAATAGAGGCGGGTGCCTTCGGGGAGGGCCATGACCCGGTCGACCATCTGGCTGACGGTCTGGGCCGAGATGGGGAGGCCGGTGGCGGGGCTGTAGGGCACGCCTACCCGCGCCCACAGCAGGCGCATGTAGTCGTAAATCTCGGTGACGGTGGCGACGGTGGAGCGCGGGTTGCGGCTCGTCGTCTTCTGCTCGATCGAGATGGCCGGGGAGAGGCCCTCGATATGGTCGACGTCGGGCTTCTGCATCATCTCGAGGAACTGGCGGGCATAGGCGCTGAGGCTCTCGACGTAGCGGCGCTGCCCCTCCGCATAGATGGTGTCGAAGGCGAGCGAGGATTTGCCCGAGCCCGAAAGGCCGGTGATCACGGTCAGGGTCTCGCGCGGGATGTCGACGTCGATATTCTTGAGATTGTGCTCGCGCGCGCCGCGGACGGAGAGATGAGTCAGCATAGCCTGCTAGTTCCAGATTTGTTCCAAGGGTGCAAGGCCTGGGGCCCAGGGCGCAACGCGGCACCGGCGAAATGGGGTGCGCGGGGATGGAAGGCAAGGCGCGCGCAAGAGGGAGGCGGACGCCTCGGCATCGCAAACCGAACCGAGTACCCGCTTCGTCCGGGTCACCGCTTCTCTTATTTCTGGCGAAACCGGCTTCTCCAAAAGGATAAGTACTTTCCTATCTGAAGCGGAAACTTCCTTGACTGGGTCGGCTAATATGTTCATGATCCGTTCTCAAGCAGTATGTTTCGAAGGAGTTTCCAAGTGACCAGCACGATCTATCGCCCTGAAGATTACGGCGCCGTCGGCGACGGCGTGAGCAACGACACCAGCTCCTTCCAGGCGCTCGCCGTCGCCGTGAATGCGGCGAACGGCGGAATCGTCGAGTTCAAGTCGGGGGCGACCTACCTCATCGGACGGCAGACGGCGCAGAACCCGCCGCTCCACTCCCACACTTTCTATCCCGAGCCGCTGCTCGAATTCACCGATTGCACGAGGGCGCTGATCGTCCGGGGCCACGGCGCGGTCATCCGCATCGCCACCGGCCTCAGATACGGCACGTTCGACACGAACGGGAACGCGACCTCCAATCCCCTGCCTTATACCGGACCCCAGATCGCGGCGGGCTATCGCTCGATCATCAAGGCGGAAGGCTGCGCGAGCGTCACGATCGAGGATCTCGAGCTGGACGGAAGCGCCGACACCGTCGTCCTCGGCGGCCAGTGGGGCGACACGGGCTGGCAGCTCGGCGGAATCGGCATCATGCTCAAGAACAACAAGGGGCCGGCGCTGGTACGCAACGTCTATTCGCACCACCACACGATGGACGGGATACAGGTGGACGGACTCGCCGAGGACGACCAGGCGCCGTTCGACCATTCGGTGGTGGAGAGCTGCCGCTTCGAGAATAACGGGCGCCAGGGCCTGAGCTTCGTCGGCGGCCGCGGCTGGACCTTCCGGAACTGCTCCTTCAGCAAGACGGGCCGCGACACGTCGGGGATCACGAGCAACCCGGGCGCCGGCATCGATTTCGAGGCCGAGGCTGGCAAGGCGATCCGCGATATTGCGCTTGAGGATTGCTGGATCACCGACAATTTCGGAGTCGGAATCGTCGCGGACAGCGGCACGGACATGGACCGGATCCGGGTGGCGCGCTCCACCATCGTCGGCACCACCAACTATTCGTTGTGGCTCAACCGGCCGGGGTTCGTCGTCGAGGACTGCCTGATCGCCGGAACCATCGTCTGGCTGTGGCCTGGGCAGACGCCGCTCAACCCGAAGGATGCCGTCCAGTTCGTGCGCTGCACGCTCAGCAACGACAGCGCCTACAGCCCGACCGGGACGGTATTCCAGGTCAATAACCTCCTGGTGGAGGGCGGAGTCGCCTTCGTCTCCTATCAGGACTGCCTGTTCGACCATGCCACGGCGGGCTACGGCTACAGCAACGGCAATTTCGACCAGACTCGCCTGGAGAATTGCACGGTGCGCGCACGGGCGGGCGGTCTGCAGGTCAGCGGGCGCTATGTCGGACGAACGCACTTCATCCAAGCCGGCGGTACGGTCATAGGAGTTCCGAAGGGCACCCTCTCCATCGTCGGAACGAACGATGTGGGCCACGCCGAGGACCCGTGGACCTTCACAGCGAACGGCGTGTCCACCGTCTATGGGGCGACCATCGACGAGGTTGGCAACGCCACAGGGCTCCGTCACACGGGCTTCGACGGCAATCTGACGCTGGTCGCGGGCGTGGACAACGTCGCTCAACGTTCGGTCGGAACGCTGACCGCCAACCGGACCTGGGCTCTTTCCACGACCGGCGCCCGGCCCGGCAGCCGGTTCCGGGTGGCGAGAACCGGCGGAGGGGCGTTCACGCTCGATATCGGCGGTCTCAAGTCGCTGGCCACCAACCAATGGTGCGAGGTCGAATATGACAAAACCACCGGCGGCTGGGTGCTGTCCGGCTCCGGCACGCTGTAGGTCCGTTGCCGGCGCTTGGGGGGCGCCGTCGCTGCAGGTCGAACGAAGGAGGGCTCCGGCAGGGGCGCGGGGTCGGTGGATTTGTTCACCCGCGCATTTCCGGGCGACCGCCATAAGCCCGAAAGGCGCAATCGCGCGTGAGACCGGTCACGGACTCGAAGCTTCTCGGGCCGATATGCCGACCCCATGTCGGAGACTCGAGTGACGAGGCTGCAGGTTGAAGTGCGGGCGGGCCCCGGGGTGGGCGGCTATTCGCTCTACGTCGACGGAGTTCCGGCGACGATGGGCGCGCACCACAAGGGCGAGGTGGTCTGCGCCGGCCGTTGCGGCGACGGCTCCCTGCACGCCTTGCTCTACAGCTTCGCCGGCTTGCCCGGCGCGACCCTCGCGATCACCGTCCGCTGCTCGGCAAGCATCGTCTGCGCCCTTCGCGCCGAGATCGCCGGAGCGGCGGGATCTCCGAGCCGGGCGGGGCGCGAGGTCTTCGCCATCTGAGACCGGGTCTTCGTCGCAGGGAAGCGTGACGGCGCCCGGCCGCTGGGCTAGTCCCGGCTCGAGCAGGAGCGAGGGGGAGCTTGTATGGGCAGGACGGCTTTGGCGGCGATGGCGCTGACACTGACACTGACACTGATGGCGCCGGGGGCCGCGAACACCCAGGGACGAGGCGCTGCCGACGTCGCGGCCGCGGTGGCGGCTCCGGGCCGGCCCAAGGCGGCCACGGACCTGGACGAGGTGAGGAAGCCGGCCGAGATGCTCCGCTTCATGGGCCTGAAGACGGGCGACCGGGCGCTCGATTACTTCACCGGCACCGGCTATTATGCGGAGATCATGGCTCGGGCGGTCGGGCCGGAAGGCCATGCCGTCGGCTGGAATTCGGCCGCCTTCGGGCGCAACGAGCGAGTCGCCGCCGCCCTCAAGGACGTCAAGGCCCGCAATCCCAACAGCGCCTTCTACTCGAGCCCGGCGACGGCGATCGCCTTCGCCCCGAACAGCTTCGACTTCGCTCTCCTCCATCTCGTCTATCACGACGCTTATTGGGAGAGCGCCCAGTTCGGCCTTCCCCGGATCGATCCGAATACGGTGGTCACGGCGATCTGGGACGCGGTGAAGCCGGGCGGGACCGTCGCGGTCGTCGACCATGTCGCCGTCCCCGGCGGCGACACGCGCGAAGTGGTCGAGAAGCTTCACCGGATCGATCCGGCCGCGGTGAAGGCCGATTTCGAGCGCGCCGGCTTCGTGCTGGAGGCGCAGTCCGACATGCTTCGGGTGCGCGAGGACGATCATTCGAAGAACGTCTTCGACCCGTCGATCCGCGGCAGGACCGACCGCTTCGTCTACCGGTTCAGGAAGCCGGCGCGCTAGGGCGAGTCGGCGCTAGTCGGCGCAACCCATCGAGTTGGCGAAGCCGCCCCAGCGCATTTGCGCGGTGCGGGACCGGCGATCGTAGATGATTGCAAGTTCGCTCATGCCCGCCGTCGTGCTGCTTGCGCCGCCTTGGGGGTTGCGCACCTTCGCGTAGAGGAGGTCGATCGACCCCCGCGAGCGGCGTACCAGGATCGGCCCCTCCCAGCAGCCGGAATAGGCGCAGATCGACAGTCGGCTTCCCTCGCGGCTGAGCGACATCGGCGTGAAGCCGTCCTTGTCGACCTCGCAGGCCCCGCCCTCGCAGGCGATCTCGGCGCTCCTGTTGGAACAGGTGAAATCCTGGGCGGCGGCGGGCATGGCCCCCATCGCCAGGAACAAGGCTCCGGCTATTCGTCCCACCATCGAGAAGCTCCTCCCAAAAACGGCTGCCTGGCCGCAGCATGGGCCGGCCCCGCATGAGCCGCAAGAGCGAAGGCCCGTCCGAGGCGCGGAGCCCGAGCCCGAGCCCGAGCCCGAGCCCGAGCCCGAGCATGACGGGCGTCACACGGTGTAGCTGATCGCCGCATAATATTTGAGCGCGTAGGCCGCGATCAGATTCGCCTTGTCGACTCCGTTGATGACCCGGCGGGCGTTGCGCCAGTCGCTGACATCGTCGTGGAGATAGTCGGCGAGCTTCTTTCCGGTGAAGGTGCCGAGCATCGATCCGTCGACCAGGATCCGGGTCGCGACGTCGAGCTCCATCGCCAGCGCGGGATTGTCGATCAGGTCGATCCCCAGCCTCCTGCCCCAGTCGGCATAATTGCGCCGGCCGGTGAGCTGGACGAAGCCGCGGCCGCAATATCGGGCGCCGTCGCCCGGCCTGATATTGCCCAGGGCCCTGGCGATCTGCGGGTTCCGGCCGCTGGGCGGCGGATCGTAGCGGCGGGTGAAATAGGCGGTGCCGCCATATTCCCTTATCGGCCTGATGGTGCGGTCGGTCTCGTGATGGGCGGTGGCCAGCAGGTAGGCGAGCCAGCGGTCGTCCCTGGCGCCGGCCCGGGCTTCCCAATAGTCCAATATGGCGACGAGGCCGTTGACCTGGGATTGCTTCAGCGAGCCGTCGAACAGGGCTCCGCGGACATGGGTGAAAAAGAAGTCACGGTTGATCCTGGGCATCGTTCCACTCCTCGACATGAGGCCGGGCGACCGCCCCACGGTGGACCCGGCACAGGGCCATTCTGCGCCATTCGATCGACCAAGTATCCAACATTTTCGACGAACGGGCTTGCAAGCTGCTACATCTGTGGCATGCTACAGGTGTAGCAGGAGATTTCCGAGTCGTGATGATTGCCAGCCTGCCGCGCCGCGAGCGCGAGATATTCGAGATATTGTGCAGCGCCGGCGAAGCGACCGCCGCCGACGTGCGCCGCGCGATGGCCGACCCGCCCAGCCATTCGGCGGTGCGCACGATGCTCGCGCGGCTCGAGGCCAAGGGCCTGGTCAGGCACCGCGCCGAGGACCAGACCTATGTCTACAAGAGCGTGCCGCAGCCGGCCAAGGTGCGCGAGACCGCGCTCCGCCAGCTCGTCAAAACCTTTTTCGACGGGTCGGCGGCGAGCGCCGCGACGGCCCTTCTGGGCCTTTCCCAATCGCTGAAGCCCGAGGAGCTCGATGCGCTGCAACGCGCGATCGACGAGGCAAAGGAGCGCGACCAATGAGCTACGACTTCCTGATCGAGATGGGGTGGAAATCGGCGGCGATCGCCGGCGGGGCGCTGCTTCTGGCCGCGATGCTTCGATCGCGGGCGGCGGCGGACCGAGGCGCCGTGCTCAAGATCGCCGTGGCCTTGTTGCTCGCCCTTCCGGCCATCGCCTTGTTCGCTCCGGCGCTCGAGATCGAGACCCCGGCCGCCGCGCCGGCGCCGGCCGCGGCGAGCGATCCGCTCGACCCCGCGCCGGCGGCCGCGCCGGAAGCCGCGGCCTTGACCGTCCAGGCCACGCCTTCGACACTGTCGGCCGGCGGCGACTGGGACGATCCCAGCCTGCTCTTCTTCCTGCTTTACGTCGGCGGGGTCCTGATGGTCGGCGGCCGGCTTCTGGCGGGGCTGTGGACCCTTCGGCGCTGGACCCGCGACTCCGGCGAGGTCGAGGCTCCGGAGTGGCGCGAAGCGCTCGCCCGCGCCGGCGGCGACTCGCTCGGAATCCGCCTTCTCGCCTCGGAGGACGCGGTCTCGCCGCTGAGCTGGGGCCTTCGGCGTCCAGTCATCCTGCTCGACCGCGACACGCTGCGTACGCCGGAGGAGGCCGACGCCATCCTCGCCCATGAGGTCGCCCATGTCGCCCGGAGGGATTGGCCCTCGCTGATCCTGTCGCGGCTCGCGGTCGCGCTCTTCTGGTTCAATCCCCTGGTCTGGAGGCTCGATCGCGAGGTCGCCCAGCAGGCCGAGGAAGCGGCCGACAGCGACGCCGCAGCCAAGGTCGAGCCCGCCCGCTACGCCCAGACCCTGCTCGACTGGGCCCGGCTGAACGGCCGTTCCGCTCTGCCCGCCAACGCCATCGCCGCCGGCGAGCCGGGCCTGTCGCGGCGGGTGAAGGCGATCCTGGACGGCCGGGTCGCCCGCCGCTCCGGCTCCGCCTGGGCGGTGGCCGCGATGCTCGGCTGCGCCGCCTTCGCCGCCCCGGTCGCGGCCCTGGAGTTCGTGCCCGAGGCTCCCGAGGCCCCGCTCGCTCCGCCGGCGCCTCTCGCCCCGGCCGCCGCCTCCGCTCCGCTCGCGGCCGCGCCCGCTC
>JASLBD010000343.1 GCA_030146745.1 Allosphingosinicella sp.
CAACAAGGCGGAAAGCGTCGGCATGCGCAAATTGTCGTCCGACAAGACGATGCAGGAGGCGCTCGCCACCCTCAAGGGCAAGCCGAAGGTGAAGCGCACCATGTGGTCGCGCCGCGCCCAGGAATATGAAGCGAAGATCAACTCGGGCGACCTGGTGTCGATCGCCGAGGTGACCCGCGACCTGTTCCGGGCCGACGACCAGCCCGAGCAGAGCTATTCGGAGCGGCAGATCTTCGAGGCCGCCTCGAGCCGTCTCGCCCGCGAGCTGGCCGCGATGGAGCAGGTCGACGAGCCGGCCGCCCTGGTGAAGATCCTCGAGATCCTCAACAAGGCCGCGGCCATCTACAACAGGGAGAAAGCGGCGGCCGCCTGAGCCGCGCTTTCCCCCAGCCGAAGAAGGCGGTCCGGCGATGGGCCGCCTTTTTTGTTTGCGCCATCCTCCCGGCACGTGTATTAGATGCGTAATACAGCGGTGAGAAGGAGATGGAGATGCGCGGTGCGATTCTGATTCCGGTGCTGATGCTCGGCGCCTGCTCGATGGGCGAGGCCAGCGAGGGCAAGGGTCAGGCGGGAAGCCGCGATTTCCAGGTCGGCGCCTTCGACAGGATTTCGCTCCAGGGCTCGCCGAACGTCGTCGTGACGGTGGGCGGGGCGCCGTCGGTCCGCGCCGACGGCGACAGCAGGCTTCTCGAGAAGCTCGAGGTGAAGGTCGAGAACGGGACCCTTCGAATCGGCTACAGGAAAGGCAATTGGTCGTTCGGCTGGAACAAGGATCATGGCCAAGTCACCGTCCATGTCTCGGCGCCCTCGCTGGCCGGCGCGGAAGTGGCGGGCTCGGGCGACATGAAGATCGACAGGATCGAAGGCGGCGACTTCGCCGGCGAGATCGCGGGATCGGGCGAGATCGAGCTCGCCAGCCTGCGCGCCCGCAACGCCAGCTTCGCCATCGCCGGCTCCGGCGGGGTGACGGCGAACGGGACGGCCGAGACGGCCGACTTCTCGATCGCCGGCTCGGGCGACGTCCGGGCCGCCGGGCTCCAGGTGAAGCGGGCCAAGGTGTCGATCGCCGGCTCGGGCAATGTCGAGACCAAGGCCACCGAGAGCGCCAACGTCGACATCAGGGGATCGGGCGACGTCCTCGTCACCGGCGGCGCCAAATGCAGCGTCAACAAGATGGGCTCGGGCGAAGTCCGCTGCGGCTAGCGCCGTCCTTCCGACCGTCGTTCCGGCGAAGGCCGGACGGCGGTTATCGACCGTTAACCATTTTCCGGCAGGGTCCGGCCATGACCAGGACCCTGCCGCTCGCCCTCCTCGCTTTCGCCGCCGCCGCCGCCGTTCCGGCCGGGGCCGCCGAGCGCACCTATTCCGTCACCGACTTCGACCGGGTGCAGGTCGACGGATCCTATCGGGTCACCCTGACCACCGGACGAAGCTCCTCCGCCCGGGCCGAGGGATCGGCCCAGGCGCTCGACCATGTCTCGGTGGACGTCCAGGGCGGCACCCTCAGGGTCAGGCGCAACCGCTCGGCCTGGGGCGGCTATCCCGGCGGCGGCACCGGGCCGGTCACCATCGCCCTCACCACCCGCGACCTGCGCAATGCCGCCGTGGTCGGCTCGGGCAGCCTCGACATCGACCGGGCGAAAGGCCTCAGGGTCGACCTCGCCGTGTCCGGAAGCGGCCGGCTGACGGTGGGCTCGGTCGAGGCGGACAATCTCGTCGTCGGCCTGCTCGGCGGCGGCCGAATCACGCTCGCCGGCCGGGCCAAGCAGCTCAAGGCCACCATCCAGGGCAGCGGCGACCTCGCCGCGGCGGACCTGCGCGCCGACGATGCGCAAATCTCGTCGGACACGGCGGGGAGAATCGTCGTCGCCGCCGCCCGGACCGCCAAGGTGATTTCGACCGGGCCCGGCGACGTCGAGATCCTCGGCTCGCCGAGCTGCACGGTCGAAGCGAAGGGCTCCGGCGAAGTCCGCTGCGGACCGGCGCGCTGACGTTCAGGCGGGCTCCGCTCGATCCAGGTGCGAGGCCGTATCGACATTCGCTTACTTCCCCCTCTCCCCCCGGGGAGAGGGATTTGTGCCCGCACGCACCCGGTGAATGTCGACACCGCCTGGGGCCGTCTTAATCCATCGTTAGGCATATCGCTTTAGCCCTCTTGCGGTATCGGGATCGGGGGAGCGGCAGCAAAAGTGACGGCGCGGTCGATCTCTTTTCCATCCTTCGGATTCCGCGCGGTTCCGGCCGGCGCTCTGCGCCCGGGCCCGCTGCTGCTCCTGCTCGCCGTCCCGGTGCTCGCGGCCGCTCCCAGCGGCTTCCAGGGCGGCGGCGGCGACGATTGGCATTATCTCGAGGCGGCGCGCTGCTGGAACGCCCTGGGCGGCTGGCTGACGAGCGACGCCTGCCTTCCGGTCAACCACTGGCAGGCGCGCTGGCCGCTCATCGCCCCGACGGCGCTGGCGATCGGCGGGTTCGGAGAAAGCCGGGCCAGCATCCAGCTCGTCCCGCTCCTCTACGCGGCGGCTTCCCTCCTGCTCTTTTCCTCCATCGTCGAGCGGCTGTTCGGCCGCGGCGCGGCCCTGGCCGGCGGAGCGGCGCTCCTGTTCACGCCGGTCTTCGGCCTGATAATGCATCAGCCCACCATCAACATCGTCGAGCTCGCCTTCATGCTCGGCGGCGGGGCCGCCGCCCTGACCGCCCTCGAGAGCGGCCGGGCGAGATGGGCCTTCCTCTCCGGCCTATCGCTCGCGCTCGCCATTTCGGCTCGGGAAACGGCGGTGGCGGCGGCCGCGGTGGCGGGCGGAGCGGCGCTGTTCCTCCCCGCTGCCCGGCGCCGGCTAGTCGCCGTCGCCGGCGCCGGTTTCGCAGTTCCGGTCCTGCTCGAGATGCTGCTGTTCGCGGCACGCACCGGCAATCCGCTGCACCGTGTCGGCCTCGCGCTCAACCATGCCCAGCTTCCCTCGACCGAAATCGTCCGGAGGGCGGAGCCGGGCGGGTTCCCGCTCTTCAACCCCGACGTCATCGCCGGCTGGGCTCCGGCCAGCGGAATCGACATCCACTGGTCGGTGAACGGAATCCTCAACCTTCTGGTCCATCCGCATTTCGGCCTTACCCTGCCGGCGGCGGCGCTGCTGGCCCTCGTCTACGGCCGCTCGAAGCTGGTCGACTCGGAAACCCGGCGCCGGTTCGCCGCACTGGCCTGGGCGGCGGGGCTGATCACCTTCCTGCTCATCTATGCGCTCGCCCAGGATCCCAAGCCCCGCATGTTCCTGCTCCCGCTCTGCGCCCTGACGGCGATCCTGGGAGCGCTCGCCTCCCGCGCCTGGGCCGGAGGGCGGCGCGCCTTGGTGCTGGCCTTTGCCCTGGCGATTCCGGCGAAAGCGCTGCTCCTCCTTCTCTCGGGCCCGGAGTTCCCGCCCGCCGAGCGGCTCGCGGCGCAATGGCTGGCCGCCCGCCCGGGCGAGGTCGCGATGTCCGAGACGACCCGGCGCAACCTCGCGCTGGTCCCGGCCGCCGCCGCCGCCCGCCGCGACGAGGGCGCGCCC